>JAFYDY010000038.1 GCA_017544545.1 bacterium | reverse complement strand
ATTTACTGACAGCATCGCCAATTTGCATCTGGTTCATCAAACATCCGACACACAAACCGCCTATGATGTTAATCAAAACAATAATAATACCGGCAATCGTATCACCTTTTACGAATTTCATGGCACCATCCATAGAACCCAGCAAATTTGATTCCCTGGATAGGTCTTCACGTTTTTTTGTAGCTTCTTCCGGAGATATTAAACCTGCGTTAAAATCAGCATCAATAGTCATCTGTTTTCCCGGCATAGCATCTAAGGCGAAACGTGCGGAAACTTCGGCGATACGTTCGGCACCCTTTGTGATAACCATAAACTGAACGACCGTAATAATAAGGAAGATTACGCCGCCAACAATCATATTACCACCGGTTACGAACGTTCCGAATGCCTGAATAACCTCTCCTGCTTCCCCTTTTGCAAGAATCAGACGGGTAGATGCAATTGATAATACAAGCCGGAACATCGTACCGACAAGTATAATTGACGGGAATGACGATAATTCCAAAGTTTTTTGAACATACAGGGCAAACATTAAAAGAACAACACCTAAGGTAATATTCAAACAAATACAAATATTAATAACCCAGGTCGGTAATTCAACCAGCAGGATAATCAAAAGAAACAGTACAAAGACTGCCATCAATAGTTCGCTTAGCGGATTTGCATTTCCCTCCGGTGCTGCCATTAAATTTCTTTCAATACCTCACTAATTATTGCCAACTGGGATTCAATACTTGCATCAATTACCCCGTTTGACGTTGTTAATACACATCCCCCGGGCATTATTGTTTCATCGGCTACTACATATAACTTCACTTCCAAACCTAACGAAACTGCTATTTCAGGAACTTCCTGCTTAAGCAAATCTGCCTGAGAAGGATTTACTCTCAGAGTAATCTTAGATTCCTCCTTAGATAGTCCTTTCAGGATATCCTTAATATTGTCAAGGATTATATCCTGATTGTCCGTTACCTCTTTTTTAAGGATTTTTTTTGCAATATCAAGACTGATTTCAAGAATTTCAGGAGCAATTTCATCATACACCTGTTGTGGTGAATCATAAAAAGCTTTTACTGACTCTTTAAGTTCCTCAAATTCACTGTGAACTTCCTGCAAGCCAACCTGATAACCTTCTTTTCGTGCGGCATCCTTAATGGAAAAAGCTTCTTCTTTCGCTCTGGATATAAGATTTCTGTCATCAATTCTTCTGAATCCTCTGCGTCTGTCGCCCCTGCGGCGTTCCTGACGTTGTTTAAAATCGATGTTGTCCAAATCGAAAAGATTAATCTCTCCGTCATCAACCTTTTGAGCTCCCTGTTCGGAATTTTGGCCGTCGGCCAGTAAAGCACCATCTCCCTCAGAATCTATCCGCTGCTCATCCCCAAGAATTTGTCTGTAACGTTTCTTTTTTATAATCATGATTACAAGAATATTATACTATATTTGACAGATGTGTGGCAACAACACTTGCAACTTTAGGTGGCATACCGTCATAAAATTCATCTTCTAATGCGTTGAATACAAGGCGTTTAACACCCATACGCTCCCTAATTAAAATTGTATCTAATTGTTTACGAGAATATTTTGATGCAAACAATTTTATCTGCGCAATAACCCTTTGAGGTGTCAGATTTGTAGATCTCGGCAAAACCTGCTTTAAATCCTGCAGAGCCAACATAGCATTTTCTTTCCCGACTTTATCAGCCAAATCAGGTACTCTCATATAACGAACAACAGATGATGCATCATCCTCATCAAATTTATTCAAAATAGTCTGAACTCTGTCCTGCTTCATTTTGTTAAACAACATTGCAACAGTTGCAAGTTTTAAAACCTTTGATTCAACAATAGAGGAAGCTGAAACAGGTGTTCCGTCCGGCTGAATTGCAACAGCTGTCGTTCCGTCCGGCGCTGTCGGTACCGGCGGAGCATCTTGTCCTTCCGGATTATTAGCTGCTGCCGCCTGCTGTTGCTGCTGCATTTCCTGTGCCATCTTATCCATGTTGGACTGAGATGCTGCAAATTCCATCAAACCTTCATCTATAACACCTTTATTCTTCAGTTCTGTAATTGCGTCAAGATAAGTCTTTTTAACGTGGTGTTCAACAAGCTCCAATATTTTATCATTAGGCAACCCTTGTGAAAAAGTTTGCTTTGCAATTTCAAAAATCGTATATGCAATTTTTTGCATAACGGTGTCCCAATACTGCTGCGGGATACCGGAACGAACCAAATCAACGGATTTATGAAAAGACCACTCAGCAATAATCTGAGTGATTGTAACGGCCTGATCGGCATTAAAATTCAGATTTGGATCTTCAGCCAAAGCCTTACCCGAAAGCAGTGCAAAATTACCCAAAGTATTGACTACATACTGCTTTTGCGCATCGTTAAAATCTGCCGGCACAAGTTCTTGAGCTTGTGCTGCCAGATTTTGTGCAAAACTTTCGTAATCAAAATCAGGTACTGCCATTCATTAACCCTCTTTAGCAGAGCCTTCTTCAATCCAGCTCTTTATCTTATCTGCATATTCTTCGGAAATTTCATTTGATATTTTTTCCAAAGAATCGTCAAGTAAATTGATATCAACCTGTGGCAAAGCTGCTCTTGCCTGTTGATTTAACAAATCTTGAGCAAGTTCTGATTGTCTTTGTGTCAATTGGCTTGCTCTTGAATTGATATCGTTCAGCGCTCTTTCTTGTTCCAAAGCTTTCTGACGCAGGCTTTCAACCTCGACTTCATTTTCTTCCTTCATACGTTTCAGTTTTGCAGAAATTGCTTTGAAGATAATAATAAGACCCAAAGCTGCAAATATAATTGCCAGCCACCAAGGATTACCCGTATCATCAACCTTTGGCAAATTCTGAGTTTTTTCCGGTGTTAAATACGGATCACTTGAATTTGTAAATGCAATAGAAACATTATCTGCGGTAACTTTTGGACTTGCCGCTCTTGCAATGAGGTCTTTAAGTTCTTCAAGTGTGGTATCTGTCGGAAGATTATTTCTGTCTAATGTGACAGCAATAGAAATATCTTCAACTACACCCGGTCTGATATATTCGTTCGTCTGGACTTTTGTAACTCCGTATTGAGTTTCTGTAGCCTGACGGGAGTAATTTCTGTTTTGGCTTGCTTCAGTACCGCCTGAAGGCAACCCGTTCGGAAGATATGTACTTACTGCACCCAACCCCTGAGAAGAATCCTTAGTCTGATCACCTAATCCTTCGGTAAAGGATTGTTCCGAAACTGAAGCTTTTTTATCCGGATCATATTCTATTGTGAATTTTTCAACCGGAGCCTGTCTTAAGAACGTACTTACCGTTGCAACATAATTTCCGGGGCCGACCAATCTGTCTAACTGCTTAGAAATCTTTTGCTGCATATATTTGTCGTTTTCTTCAAGCTTTTGCAGCATTTCATCTTCAGCATCCATAACACTGTGGTAAACATTACCGTTAGTATCAGTAATAGCGATGTTTTCAGCCTTTAACCCGGTTACACTTCCCAACAACAAATTGCTTATTGCTTTTACTTTTATCTGATCCAGCTTTTCACCGGCAGGAATAACGACCTGAACAGTTGCCGTTTTAGGCTTTTGTTCATCAAACATATTACTGTTTTCCGGTATTGAAATAAATACCGTAGCATTTTGGATAGGGGGTATTTTCTTTATAAGTCTTGCCAATTCGCCGTTCATTGCTCTTGCCAGACGAATTCTTTTATCTTCTTTTGTGGAAGTAAAATCACCTTTGTCAAAAATTTCAAGGCCGACATTCTGATCAACCAAGCCACTTTGAACAATAGCAATGATAGCGTTATCTCTGTCTGTTATCGTACATTTTTTTGAAATTGATGAACATTTTTTAGCATTCAAAACCAATTTAGATTTAGTACCGTCTAATTGACGTTCAACAGTAATACCTTGTTTTGCGAGCAAAGCCTGCACTTCAAGCGCTTTACCCATACTGTCCGTTGTCAGCAAATCAACATTCGCCTTAAGTGGTTCAGCTCCCAAATCCTCGGCTTTTTTCTCTCCGCCGCCGGATGCTGCCACAATTGAACCAACAATAATAAACACAATTACCAGAACAATCACTGAGATTATTCCGTAAAATAATGGTTTATTTTCTGTAATTTTGCTAAAATCCATCTCCGTCCCGCTGCCTGTTATTTAATTATAGTATATATTAAGAGGATTACACAGATATTTGGGAAATTCTGTCATAAGCGTTAATAACTTTACCTACCAGTTGTGTTGCAACACTCACACTGATTTCCGATTTTGACATAGCCGTCATGACATCGTGAATATCCACATTTTTATTTCCCTGCATAACATCTTTCAGCATATTATCCGGCGCATTAACTTCTTTGTTAAGATTTTCAATAAGACCGGAAAATACCTGTTTAAAATCCCCGCTTTCCGGAGATTCTATTCTGTCCATACGTGCACTCGGAATCCCTCTGCCAATTCCATTGTCAAACTTGGTATGCTGGATTCTTGATGCTAAATCGTACTGTGGGAAATAACTTCCGTGCATAATACTACCTCTCTTTTTTATATTACCCTATATCATGTATTGATTTCAACTTTTATAAGCAAAAATCAACCAAAAGTACTAGGGTGTAATATAACTAACTACACCATATATTTAATGATAATAAACAGGAAGTCAAAATTTATCTTGCTTCTTCCAATTCTGCACGGATTTCATCAACAGAGATTTTTACTATCGGTGAATTTTCATTTTTTTGCAACACACAGTTTTTAATGCCTGCCTGAACAATAAATCTTTTACACAAAATACAAATAAAATCGTGTCCCCATATATATATTGTTGCATCTTTACATCTGTCCTGTCCGGCCTGAATAATGGCATTTTGCTCGGCATGAATTGAACGGCAGGTTTCATAACGAGTGCCGGATTCAATCCCGTTTCTTATACGATAACACTCCCCACGTTCAGCACAGGATTCAACCTTTGACGGAGTGCCGTTGTATCCGGTTGCCTTAATCTTTTTATCTTCTCCGACAATAACAGCGCCTACCTGTGCCCTAATACAATTAGAGCGAGAAGCACACGTTTTTGCCAAATCTAAAAAATATTCATCCCACGGCTTTATACCCATATACACTCCTAATATTTGTTATTCCTTATTCCTGTAACAATATACGCAATCTCGTATTTATCAGCTAATTTTGAAAATTTTGAAGAGACCGGAAGATCTCCCGATTCAATTATCAAGCCTATACGTCCCTGAATTGCAGCATTGATAATCTCTTCGTTTTCAACCACCCCGTCAATCGCAAGAACTGCGTCCTTAGAATTTTCGCAAGCCAAATCCATTGCCCGCTCCGTCACTTCTATACCGTTATGTCCGGCTTGAACAATTGCCTTTACGGACAAGTCTTTTGCAATCACCGCTGACTTACTTTTTGCATATTTCGCAACCTTCCACGCAAATATTGCATCTTCTGCCTGCTGTTGAGTCGGTTTAGTCTTGCTTATCACTTTGAAAGAATCTTTTGTCAGCTTGCTTAAATTTTGGGACTGAACCAAGTAACCAAAGGGGGTTACTTTTATATCACAGGCATTGAAACCCAATATTTCCTGCAACGGACTTTTAATTCTGATAACATTGAGGTTACTGTCATTAACCAGATAATCAACTGCCGAGTCCTCAAATTCCGTTGCCACAATATTTCGGAAACTCATTGCATTAACTTGTTTGGCTATCTCTAAAGTAACTTTTTTTGAAAACCCGATTGTTGAATTAACAATACACAAAGGGTCTGCTTCAATTGTTTTTTCAAAAGCGTTTTCAGCCGAAGCGCCAAGGCTTGCCATACATAAAATTCCTTCTTTAGCAACAGCAACAGCATTTACGTCAAAAAATTCCGACAAAACCTCAACAGTCTTTGTCATATTCAGATAATCCAGATATTCCAACGCCGAATTATCACTTAAAACTTCATAATCCAAACCGTTATCTATCGGAGAGATTGAAGCACTTTGAGTAATATTTTCTCCATAAGGCAATTCAATAAAATCTTTTAATTCAATAGTTTCCATAACATCCCTCATTTGCTGAAAAGTATGCTAACACAAACAGATTTCCCTTTCAAGTTAATAAATCTTAAACTATTGTTATATTATTACCTAAAATTTCTTGATAAATTAATATGTCTTTATTATAATCAACTTGTCTATAACAATAATGTATGAGGGTAAGATGGCTATAGAGAATTTAAATGACGGAGTTGGAAAGAAGATTGTAGAAGCTTTAAAAATGCAGGCTGATGAAGCCACAGATGAAAATATGATTACGGAAGAAGAACCGCAAATAAGCGATGAAGAAATAGCAGATGAATCATATTCAGGTGAAGAATTGATATCCGAACCTGATAATGACGATTTTCTTGACGCATCATTTAATACTCCGGAACCTTCCGTCTCTCCGATTCACTCTCAGGCAGCCATTGACACAGCTTTCAATAACAGCCTTAGCGAAAACTTGTCAGCTTCATATATGTCAGTTCCTGACGATATAGAGTACCCTGCAAACGTTGCAGTTCTAAGACAACTGATAGCTAAGCTTCCGGCCGGTGTATCGAAACAAACCGGAGCCCTTATTATAAAACAGACAATGGAAGCTCTCGGAATTTCAATGAGCAGCGTAATTCAAGAAGCTAAGCAATTCCAGGATATGCTTAACTCAAATTCTAAAGAGTGCCAGCGCAGTATTGTTGAATACCGTAAACAAATCGGTATTCTTGAGGCTAAAACTCAACAATATCAGAGACAAACAGCCTTAATGAATGACATCATAAACTTATTCATTCACACAAGATAGTTATTAATTCCCGGCACCGATGTTATAAGAGAACGATGATCTTATGCTTGCATTAATCATTGCATCGCAAGATTCAATTTCTTGTGTACATTCTTTGATTTGAAGTTCAAGAGCGTTCTTCTGCATATTTAACTTTTGCTCGAGTAATTTTAATTTATATTGTCTCTGTTGTAATTTTTTTGCAATCAAGCTGTCTGCTTCGTAATCGGTTCCGACCTGTAAAAGATTATTGGTGGAGTTTTGCGCCGTCATAAGTGCTGTAGTAATTAACTGCAGCTTCCATTCGGCATTTGACTTCATCATTGCCAAATATCGTTTTCTTACTATACCTACGAGTAAACCCATTTTTCCGCCTTTATCTTTTTTGGTCTAAGTTAGACCCTTTTAAGAAATTGTGCTGGCTGTTTTCTGCTATCAACTGTTCCATTTTATTAAGCTGATGCTTGTGATAATTGAGTCTGTATTGCGCCATTCGCAATTTCTTTTTTACCGTCAAAAAATCTTTTATTCCTTCTACCATTGAATTTATCATCATCTGTATCGGGTTTGTTCTGATGATATA
The DNA here is from genome assembly GCA_017544545.1 of bacterium. Lineage (GTDB taxonomy): Bacteria > Cyanobacteriota > Vampirovibrionia > Gastranaerophilales > Gastranaerophilaceae > Zag111. The sequence goes on along the minus strand of JAFYDY010000038.1, from coordinate 6,196 downwards.
ATTTTTGGTGTACATCAAGAACTCAAAGATTCTTTTTATGTATAGATCTAACGTTTCTTGAAACATGGTGCTCCTTACACTTTAGACCTACATGTATTTAAAAACATCACCATTCAGATTATTGATATATTTTCAATAACTTTGTAATATTTCTTAATACAAAGGTCTTCTTCTACATGAATAAATACGGCAATTTTTGTAAAAACTTTAGAAAAAATGAAGAAATGGTACAAAATTTGTAACATAATTTACAAACCTTGTACCATTAAGCTTTAAACATGTGCATATTATAAATTCTGAATTGCTTTAGAATCGCTGTCGATACCTTCTTTAAGCATCTTCTTGGCAACATCACCCTGAGTATCCAGCATTTTGCAAACCGTTTCAATGTTTCTTACTTTTGTTGAAAGTATTACATCGGCATTTGCGGTGATATTACCGGTAATATTTTGGTATGCAGCCAAAGCAGCTGATGTTGTACCCTGCATCAAGTTACCTAAAACAGTAGTTCCTGCGCCATAAACACCCAAATACGGAGAAATAGCAGTCAGGATACCGCCAAAACCTGAAATTGCGCTCGCAAACGGCATAACAATGTTTGAAGAAATTTTGCCCATACCGGTTGCAGTACCTATACCATACGCAGCTGCACTCGAAACATCAACGATTCCCGCAGCGCTGGAGGCAAAACCTGTCGGAGTACCTGACATTGTAGTTCCCCAACCGTTCAATACAGAAGCTGCACCACCGGTTGCCAGCCCGTATATTGAATTTATTGATGCGGCACCACTTGGAAAACCTGAATAATTGTACAACGAATTTAGCCCAAAAGCACTGCCTGCATTTGTTTTATTGTAGTATGACGTACCGGAGATGTTCATCGTTTCCGAGCCGCCAAAAACAGTCGCAAATGAGGACGGAGCAAGTAAACTTGCCATATTGTATAAAAGGTTGCCGGCTGATTCAAAACCTGAACCTGTACCACTTCCGGATACTGTCAGGTCTCTCAATCTGTCGTAGGTTTCCCACATTTGCGCTTTTGCAGCTGAGCTTGCATCGCTAAATCTGTTTGCTATTACTAAATTACTGTCGTTTTTGTATGACATAATAACCTCTATTATCTTTCTTAGGTCTATACACTTACTAACTTTCGAATGTTTTGAATGTACTTTCGATGTTTTTGGAAATAATTTTATGAACAGCTTCCATTTCTGTCTGCAGAGCATTTTGTTCGGTATCAAGAGCTTTTAATCTTAATTCCAGAGTTCTGTCTTCTGTTTGGATTTGCTCTGTTTTTGCGTTGATATCCTGAACTTTTTTCTCATAAACGTGCTGATCATAGTTATATTGGTTCATTGCATCATTATATGCGTTTTCATCGGTTACTGACGATGTTTTTAATTCATAGACAGCACTGGAGCCCTCAAGCTGAATTGTTTTTGCTCTGCCGCTTCCGTCATATTCAATGATTGCGTGCTTTGTAACTTCTTTGTTATTTGACTGATAATCAGAATAATATGAATGTAAAGCTGCAGTCGGATCTTTTATACAAGCCTGTAAGCTATCCGGTGTGCTTGCTGTTTCAGATGCATAGTTTACATTGCCGCTCAAATCTGTCCAATAATATATATTATTTAATGTAGCAGGATCTCCGCTGTCTTTAAATGCCTTCCAGTCTTTTGCAACTTGGGTATCCGGCCAATCCAGCAGAATTTGATCCAGTTGTGCACTGTATGTTGGCCATACTGCAGTTTTTCCGGTGTCATTTCTATCTACATCTGACAAGCAGGATAAAACTCTTGTGCCGACCATATAGTATGACGGATGAGTATCAGTTGCAGGAACTAACTGAACCTGAGGATTTGTAAGGGTATTTCTAATACCGGTATATTCATTAACCTTTGAATAATAAGTAACAAGTTTGTTATATGTAATACCGTCTTTATCTACGTACTGATCATCCTGAATTTCTTTGATTGTTTCAACAGCATCGCCCATTTCAAATGCATACTGCGTTGTTGTAAAATCAGCAGTACTCGGAGGTGTCGGAACCTTCATATTATATAATTGGTTCCACAATGCTGAGGTTTGGTTAGCAAGAGCTGTTCTTGCCTGGTTTATTTGCTGACCTTCATATTCAACGTTTGTTTTTCTTGCCGCAAGTGAAATCCATCTTGCCTGAGAAGCTGCCATGCCCATATATTGCTCTCCTTCTACGGTTTTTCTACGTCATATGAGATTTAATTATATTTTTTCAAAAGTCAATATAACCTATCAAAATTATACAATATATATTAAGTTTTATGTACTTAAACTCAAAAAAATCAACCATTTGTACGAATTTAAAAATTATATACTCCATATCAACTAAATTCATATGTTTTAGTTCATATTTTTTCATTTTTTTGGTAGAATAACAACAGGTATAAACTAACTGAAAGGTACAGAATGAAATTTTCGTCATCGTTTAAGGTAGGATTACTGACACTTATAGCACTTATGCTTCTGATTGGAGCCGTTTTAAAAGTTAAGGGCCGTGCTATTTCTTCCGCAGCAAGAATTGAAATTCAATTCAAGGATGTAAACGGTTTAAGACCCGGTGCCGGAGTTCAGATTATGGGACTGAAGGTTGGTCAGGTCGAAGAAATCACTCCTATAGTTAAAAACGAAGACAGCTACGTAAAAGTTAAATTTGTTATTACAGATTCTAACGTAACAATTCCGAAAGCATCTGCTTTTTCTATACAGCAGTCAGGGATTATCGGGGAATTGTTCCTGGAAATTACACCGCCAAAAACATCAGTTATATATGTACCGATGAAAGATATAGATTTATTACAGAAAAATGACCCCGTTGAAATGAAGCTCAGCGATGAATATCACAACGTGGGTCTTGTAAAAGCTGTTGATGTTGTTTCAAGATCATCGCTCCCATACAATTACAAAGACAAAATAAAAACTCCGTATGCTTATAAAGTCAGCTATTTTATCAATCTTCCGGGGTTGATTATGCCTGATTTTGTAGTCGGTGAAACTATAAAGAATAAAGACGGCATTCATAAATTGAGACTTGCGCCGCTGGACGGTATGCCAATTGCTATGCCGAAACAAGATTCACCATATACGATAGTTGAACCGATGAGACTATCAGACTTTATGGATTGGCAGTACAAGGCTATGGAAACACTTACGGAAACTAACCTCAAGGTTAATGAAATTCTGACCGATGAAACAATTGCAGATCTGAAACAAACTATTGCAAATGTTGATGCTCTTACGGCTAAATCTCAGCTGACCTTGGGTAAAATTGATGCAATCCTTGATTCATCAAGAGAAGATATAGACAAATTGCTTGCTATGACAAAACAGGCAACAGATGATTTTTCAAAACTTTCATCCAATATAAACAATATAATTGGGGATAAGCAGTTCAAGAAAACACTGCTGTCAACAGCAGATTCTGTTGATAAACTTGCACAAAACCTGAACAAAGTAATGGACAGTGCAGATGCTGAAGAAACCGGCAAAAACCTTAAAATTATTGCACAGAATCTGGCACAAATCACTGACAGCGTAAACTCAATGACGAAAGACGATCAATTAAAGAACCAACTGACATCAGCAATTACCAACATAAACAATGCTATGGCAGAAGTTGCAACTGCACTTGATGCGGTAAACAGAGTAAATCCTGCAAATCCGCAACAGGCAACAGACCTGCAGCAGATTATCAGAGATACGGTTGAAACAACAAGCAACCTGAAGAAATTCTCTGAAAAATTGAATAAACGGTTCTTATTGTTCAGATTATTATTCTAATATGAAAAATATAAAAACCGAAATAACCAAATTACACTATAATCCAAACCCACACGGAATTTTATTTAATGTTTTAAAGTTCTGCTCAGTTTTTTACGGAATCGGAAGCGGCTTTAAAAATTTTATGTACGACAAAAAAATTTTGAAGCCCAAAAAGGTTGATGCATACGTAATTTCCGTAGGAAATATGACAACAGGCGGAGTTGGAAAAACCCCGATTGTATCTGAAATAGCAAAATATCTGATATCGCAAAATAAAAAAGTCGCAATCGTATCCAGAGGCTACGGAGGACGGCTCAGCAACAGAAAAATTAACATGATATCCGACGGTAACGTTATATACTTTGACGCATTACAATCAGGTGATGAGCCCTATTGGCTTGCAGAAAACACTCCGGGCTGTTATGTATTCACCTGCAAAGACAGATATTTGGCTGCAAAAAACGCAGTTGAAGCTTTTGGCATCGAATATATAATTCTTGATGACGGATTTCAGCACAGAAAACTCCACAGAGATTTGGATATTGTCCTTATGGATAGTGTAAAGGGCTTCGGAAATGAGCATCTTCTGCCGGCAGGTCCGTTAAGAGAAGGGCCTGAAGCACTTGAAAGAATTGATAAATTTGTTGTCGTAAGCAAGAGTGTAAAACACGAGGTTGCACAAAAAGTCGCAAAGATTATGCAAAAAAGGCTCAAAATTCCGACCTATGTGTGCAAAACCGAACCGGATTATGTTTATAACATCAAAACAGGGCAGCGGCTTTTGGAAGGAATCGCCGTTACCGCTATGTGCGCAATCGGTCAGCCTCAGCAATTTTATGACTTTTTATCAGGGTATCTTGTTGCAAATAAAATTACTTTTGACGACCATCACCAATACACCCCACTTGATATTGTTGATATTTCAGGCAGCATAATCACGACGGAAAAAGATGCGGTAAAACTTGCAAGATTTGATCAGGACAATATTTACGCCCTGAGATTAAAAACCATTATTGACGTAGAAGAATTATTAAAAGTTTAATTTTAATACCGGAATATATCTCTGTTTAAAATCAGCAGTATTATTGTGCTAAGTCCCACAATTCCGTAAATAATTCTTGAAAAAGTACTCATTTCCCCGAATATTGAAGCAACAAGATCAAATCCGAAAAACCCTATCAAGCCCCAGTTTATGCCACCGATAATTACAAGAATATAAGCAATTAATTTTAATATATACATAAAATTTTCCTTTCTTTATGATTATTATTTTTCGACACGAAAAATTTTTCATTAGCCATACCGGCAATTTGGCAAAAAATTTTATTACAGGTTTTCATATACAAGCACACATAATGGAATTTTTGTACAAATGAATAACCTTAAAACCCCAAGCATATCATTCACCGGCTATGATGCAATTCGTTTGAAAGGATTGTACATGCAAGGTACTCACAAGCGTAATGAAAGATGTGTCCTTAAAGAAATAAGATCCGTACTGCAAAAAGAGGGCCTTGATTTATTTGTAAATACTACGAATAAAAGCATATCAAACGGCAGATATGAAGCCGACGAAACGCTTATAGACAAGGCACTCTCAATTTGGGGGCAAGACAGAAAGGCATTTGTAGTAAACAGTAAAGGGAAACAAGTACTTTGGAACACTCGAGAACCGATAATGCGGCAAGAAGATTTGGGCGGACTTTCCGACTTTCAAATACATGCGTCAAAGTATATGCCTCGAGGGGGTGACTATTACCTCGGATTTAACAAAGAAAATGAAAAATGGATGCTTGTGAACAAACATATGATATATGACAAAAATACGTATGAAAAATCCACTGATTGTCCAGCAGACAAGATTTTGAGAAAAATATTTGATATTAAACATGAAAACATGTATAAGGTAGGGATCCTCGGAGAAGATCTTGACGAAGTTGTAAGGCCTATTGGTTATCCCTATATACTGGTTAATGATTATAATAAATCACTCACTCTTCTTGATAAAATGCACGAAGCTTTTCCAAAAAATTCTTCTTTATATTCACAAATGCGCTCATATATAATAGGCAAACTGGCCGAGCCGTCTGTCCAAAAGGCAGACACTTTATGCGAAGAATTAAGAAACTTCGGCTTTAAACCGATAACAATAGGCGGCAGATACTATTCCGGCATAAATTACATTAACGCTATTGCATTCAAAAACAATAAAGGCAAGATTTCATACATTTCAAATTCCACCAGAAAGACACTGCCCGAATTGAAGTTTTTAGAGCAATTGTTTGACACAGAGCTAAAAAAAAGCGTTCCGGAAATAAGCGATACCTACTATATATGCGGCGGCAGCAGAGCTCTCGAAGAAATGCTTATGGGGGCACGCACTTTTTATCTTTTT
>JAFYDY010000037.1 GCA_017544545.1 bacterium | reverse complement strand
GTCACATCTTATATTGGGACATCAGGAGCAAACAGCTGACTTGATTACTAAGATACAAAATGCGGGATACCGTTTCAATTCCTATTCGGTTACATATAAAGCTTTGATGATAAAATACATGAAAGAGTACAGGGATATGGAGTATATGGCTGATACAGAGGCAATATCACTTATTGTCAGGGCCGGATATTCTCCAATGAAAGCGTTGGCGGCTCTCAATACAATGGATACTTATGGGGAAGTTAAAGCTTTTCATGGGTGGTATAACACGCACCCTGATACAGAAAAACGTATTGAAAGTTATAAAGAAAATATGACTGTTATTAATCCGGAATGGGTTGAGGAAGGGAAGGCAAATATATATAACAGTGAAGTTTTGAGTGTAAAAAAATCTTCTGACAGGGTATCTTTTGTTATTGATAAATCCCCTGAAGTGACCAAATTTTACCAGATAGAAGATGTTGAGGCAAGGATGAAAAGGCTTGCTTATGCAAGTTATCTGAACGGTAACTATAGTAATGCTATTAAATATTTTGAAAAACTCGCAAATGCGGATGAATATAATTATGTTTACTACGTTTATTTAGCTCTTGCAAATAAAGAGTTATACAATAATTTACATGAAGAAAAGTACTTAAAACAAGCAAAAAGTGCCATAGACAAGGCACAGAACCTAAAATCAAGCGATAGTGAAATAACTAAAATAAGAGGAATGATTAACTAAATAAAAAAAGACGGATTGAAAATCCGTCTTTTTTTCAATTCTATCTGCCGGCTTGGGGAGCTAACATCGGTTTTACAAACAGGTTTGGGGAACCGAGTCCCTGAAACGGAGGTCTTGCTTTATGTTCTCTTTCAAATTTTGCTCTGCCTTCGGCCTTCATTTTGTCAAGTTCTGCCTTTTGGTTTTTATTTAAGATTTTTTCAAAGTCTTCCGAATTTTTCTTTCTTAAATCTTTGGCCTGTTTATCAAGAGCTCTCATTTCCGTTCTGAGTTGTTCAATCTTCTTTTCTTTTTCTTCCCCTGCCGGAGTATTTTGCTCAATAGTTTTTATTTCTATATGTTTTGCTTTTATTTGCTTCATAACAGGTTCCATTTCAGCACGACCTTTTTCGTGCAGTTTTTTTGCTTTTTCTTTTTGTTTGTCTGTAAGCTGCAATCTTTCTTCAAACTGTTTTCTCATTTGCTCTTTTGTCGGATTAGTCTGTTGTTTTTGAATTTGACGTGCCATATCCGGTGTGGTGGGAGCTGCATATGTTACCTGTGCCGCTCCTATTGTAATTGCAGCAATAGCTGTTATTAACAATGCTTTTTTCATCATATATTCCTTTCGTACTTATAATAAATCTTGTAGTTGTTCCGCAAGTTCTTTTTTTGCGTTGAAGATTCTCGATTTGATTGTTCCTATCGGACAGTTGAGTTTTTGGGCACACTCTTCATATGTGTAACCGTTAATTTCACACATAACGATTACTTCTTTGAATTTTGGTTTTAAATGTTCTATGGCATCAATTATTCTCTTTTGTCTTTCAAGGCTGATTACCTTATTTTCAGGAGTTGATTTTTTGTCTTTAATGCTGTCCATAACAAATTCGTCTGAGGTTGAAGTTCTGAAAACTTTTTGATATGAACTTTTCAGGTAATCAAGAGATGTATTTCTTGCGATTGTTGAGATCCAGCTTTTTATGGATCCTTTTTCTTCATATTTGTCAGCGTTTTTCCAGATTTTAACATATACCTCTTGTTCCAAATCTTCGTTATCTTCTTTGGTTATAAGACGTATAATATTTTTGATATTTTGTTTGTTGTTTTCTATTACCTTGTTAAAATCCATCAACCCGCTACTCTAGATAAATAAGTCCGTAAGAATCCACGGGGAGCCCCAAGTCTTCAGCCGTCAGAGTCTCGCCGTATTTTAGTGTGTCGGCGATGTCTGTATTGAAATTGATTACTCCCAAAGTTGTTCCGCACACTATCATTAAAAACAGTGCACATGCAACTTTAAGTCTTGCCATATTTTTCCTTTTCTTTTGGAAATACGGCTTAACTTCCTGGATTAATTCAGATACTTTTTGCATTTTTTCGTGTTCGCGTCTGCAATCCTCACAGGAATTGATGTGTTCCATCAATTCCTCTTCCGTGCGGAAGGTAAACAGCGATTCGTATTGTGTGCATTTTTCGTCCATAGTTTCAACCTCTTGTATCTGTATAACGATTGTAAAATAAAAATGTTCATTTGGAAAGGGAAAAACATTTTGTAACTTTTTGTGCCATGTGGTTTGCACATTTTTTATATTAATAGTAAGATGTCATTGTTAAGGGGAGAAATTATGGAATTTTTCAGAAAACATAAAAAAGCTATAACATTAATTATAGGTGTCAGCTTTTTGCTGTGGATGGCAGGACTCACAATAATCACCCTGCCGGGACTTTTTAAATAATCAATATGAAGACAAAAAATGTTTTAAAATATATTCTCATATGCTGGATAATTTTCGGGACTATGTGTATTATATCGCAGGTACCTTCTGTTGCTGCGTCTTCAAATGATCTGGCAAAAAAATTACAGCAGACAAATAATAAAAGAAGCTATATTGAGCAGAAAAAGCGTCAGGCTGATTTGCGTTTACGTAACGAGAGAAATAAACTGAGCAACAACCAGCAAAAGCTTGAAAAAGCACAGGTTCAGCTTCGTGATACAACACAGAGGTACAATTCTTTGGTCACAAATTTAAGTTCAATGGAACGTCAGCTGAACGCCGCGATTATTGAATTCCGCGAAATTGATAATGCCATGAAAGGCCGTATTCGTCAGGTATATAAGCATCAGCGCAAAGGGATGTTTGAACTGATATTTTCAGCAAAAGATGTTAATACTTTAATGGATATGGTTTATTACGAAAGAATTGTAATAAAAGACGACTACAAAAGAATGCAGGCTGTCAGGGCAAAAGCAGATGAAATTGCTGCTCTGAAATCAAGAGTTGAAGCTCAGAAAAGAATGGTCGAAGCATCAATCAGAGATATCAATACCCAAAGGGCTTCTATTCAGGGCTCAATCAATGCAAACAAAAACATGATTGAACGACTGCAAAAAGATAAAGCGTATTATGAACGTACAGAAAGAGAATTGGCAAGACAATCTGCAAGCATCCAGAGCATGATTGCCAATCTGACAAGGAATAATGCCAACAGCGGAACGACTGTAAAAGTTTCGTCAACAGGTTTTATAAAACCGATAAACGGTCCTATAACGTCACCTTTCGGCTGGAGAATCCACCCTATATTCAAGAGCAGAATTTTCCACTCCGGAATTGATATCGGCGGGCCGAACGGTGGTGCCATAATGGCTTCAAATGACGGTAAAGTTATATATTCCGGCTGGTACGGAGGCTATGGAAAGTGTGTAATTTTGGATCACGGCATAATTAACGGACAGCCGATTACAACGTTATACGCTCACATGTCATCAATATCCGTTTCCAACGGTCAGATGGTAACAAAAGGTCAAACTGTCGGCAGGGAAGGCTCGACAGGATACAGTACGGGACCTCACTGTCACTTTGAAGTCCGCGTAAACGGAAAACCGACTAACCCATTTAATTATATTTAAGTTAAAATAATGATGTAGGGGAAGATAAATTGAAAAAATATTTAATCGCATTACTTATAATATTTGCAATTCAGGGATCATGTGCCGCATATGACGATTTGAGAAATGATTCTATGTATTCCGTTTTGGATATAGAAAATGACAACTATTTTCATCCGAATGTAAGTAATTCTCTTGCAGATCCGGAAGTGAATGATGTGTCTGGCAAAGATATTACAAATTACAATGCTGGTTTTGAAAATACAGGTCGTCGTTTTAGAGCTTTGGATGATGATGAGATGCCGCTGTTTAAAAGATGCAGGTTAATAATTACCCACAAACTTCGTCAGCTCATCCCTGCGGAAAAACCACAGTATACTAAACCGATAGAAGAATCATATTTGGATGAAGATGAAAAAGATTACTACGATTATCTTGACGATGATGATGAAAAAGAGAAAAAACCTTTATCCAGCAGGCTGAAATTCTGGAACAGAAAGCCAAAGAATGTGACTCCGACTTCGGCTGAAGCTCAGCTGCCAAGCGAAGACAGCTCTATTGTAGAATCCATAAAATCTCAGATAGATGAGAGTACACCTTCTGATGATACTTTATCATTAGAAACCGGTATTAGTGAACATGTCACAGAAAAAGAAATGATGCTCGATGCTCCGAATATCAATTATGATGAAGAAACTCAGGATATGATTGCAACAGGCAGACCTGTTTTGTATTTCCCTCCGCAAAAGGTTAAAGTTATTGCTGATAAAATGGTTTATAATCAGGATTCCAACATCATGAAAGCAATAGGCCATGTCATTGTGTATAAGGATGGTTTACCGACCAGATCCGATTATGCCGAAATTGATATGAACGAAGAAATGATGTACATGGATAACGTTGAAGCAATGACAAAAATGATGGAAGTTGATGCCGAAAAAGCTATTCAGCAAAATGATACATTGATATTGCTAAACGGTAATTTCCACTCTGACGAATCACATGTATATAAAATGTCTTCAAGAATGGTCGGCCCGAGATTTAAAAATATGGTTGTGTATGACGACATTGAGGATTTAGGGTTATTCTTCGGCGATCCTGAGGGAAATAAAATCAGAATGGACATTGACAAAATTTATGTCGATGCGCAAAAAAATCACGATAAATTTACGGCAAAAAATATCAAAGTATACAGAAAAGGCAAATATTGGTTTACATGGCCAAGTTTGACCGTTTATACCGATAAAGATCGCAAATCTTTTGAAGCAAATTATCCGGAATTGGGAACAAAACGTAAAGTCGGTATGTTCATAGGTCCCGGTTTCACCTTTGGCGGTCCGGGCGGCTCGGTTATGAAAGTTATTCCGTTCCTGAATTATCAGCACGGTGATTTCGGATTCGGTGGTGAGTTGAAATACAGAAACCGATTTAACCGTACCGAACTCGGTTATGGTTCGGCTGCCGATATATTCTTCCTGAGAGGTATTCAAAGGCTGGATGACAATCTGTTTTTGCACTATGCAGCAAACAACTTCACGGATGAATGGTTTGTCGGACACCGTATGGCTAAATATATGGCCGAACTGTACTATGACAAAGACTATTATATCCCGAACTTCCTTGGCGAAAACAGAGGCTTAAGTTTTAGACACAGAGCCGGTTTCGGTTTGATGGAAGATAATGACAGAAACTATTACGGTGAAAAATTTAAATCTAACGGAACTACAACGACAAGAACGAGATACATGGCCCAAATTTCTCAGACCCTTTATTCGTACCAAAACACTGAGAAGAATTTTTACTTCAGCTTGAACTGGTTGTTACAGGGTTCTGCAGCTGTTTACGGAACGGGGGATACCCAATTTATCGCAAGAACAGGTCCGGCTATACATACACAGTATAAACGTTGGATGCAGGATTTGGCATACTATCAAACCGGATATGATGATCATACCCCAATGCCAAGATATGATGCGTACAGATATGGTCATTCCGCAGTACGTATCGCTGAAATCTTCAGAATCTGTAAATATTTGTCAGTTGGTTGGTCAGGTATGGTCAATTTGAGTGATGATGCTCCGAATGGTAAATTATTCCAGGAAAACAGATTTGTACTCGCAATAGGTCCGGATGATTTAAAGATTCGTCTTGGATATGACTTTGTCAGAAGAACAACATATTTCGGTTTTGATGTAGCGTTTGATACAAAAGGTACTCACATCAACTATAACAGAATGGAAATTAAAAACCCGGAAAGATTAGGTAAGAAGGACAAGCCGGAAAGAAAACTGGCATTCACACCGACTCCACAGCAGTCTGAGGAAGAAGAAAGAGTGTCTATGTTCAAAAAGACCTCTCAAAAACCCAAAAAAGAACTCAAGTATGCTCAGATTATCGAAATAACTGATCCGGATAAGGAAACAACAGATTAGTATGTTGGAAAGTTTGAAAAAAGAAATAATTGAATATGGCATGCTTGCCGGAGAAAAAAATTTTACTCCGGGAATTTCGGGTAACATATCCGCAAAGTGTGAGAATCAGGTTATAATAACTGCAAGCGGCAGTGCAAACGGATACTTATCCGAAGGTGATTTTTCTGTCATTGATTTTGACGGGAATGTTGTTACCGGAAATGAAAAACCTTCCACGGAAAAATTTTTACATATTGAATATTACAAACAAAGACCTGATATAAACTGTGTATTCCATACTCACAGCCCATACCTTACTGCATATGCATCTGCGGGTATTCCTCTGGATATGAATGTTTCTCCGGAGATAATTTATTGTTTTGGCAAAATTCCCGTTGCGGAATATGCCCTCCCCGGTTCTGTCGAATTGGTCGAAAATACTTCAAAATATTTTAAAGAGTATGATGTTATTTTGATGAAAAACCATGGGGTAATTATTGCAGGTCAAAATGTAAAGGATGCGTATTTAAAGCTGGAACTTGTTGAGGCTTATGCAAAAACTAATATTTGTGCAAAAATTCTTGGTGGTGCTAAAATATTAGAGGAAAACGAAGTTCGAAAAATTTATGAATTGAGAAATAAGTAAAAGAGGAAAATATATATGTCAATTACGTTGGAAAATAAACAAGGGTTAATTGCAGGGGATGGAAAATTGCCTGTAAAAATGGCTCAGTATGCAAAAGAAAACGGATTTGAGGTTATATGTATTTCGCTTGCAAAAGATAATTTGCATGATTTAAAAAAATACTGCTCAAAGGTGTTCAGTTGTCACCCGGGAGAAGTAAACAGAATTGAAAAAATTCTCAAAGATGAACAGATTAAACAGCTGACGTTTTTGGGGAAAGTTCACAAAAAGGTTTTGCTTCAGCTTAATAAATTTGATAAGCGTGCAGTTGATTTAATAAAAGAAGCTGCAAGATTGAATGACGATCAGGTTATGCTGATGATAGTTGATGAATTGTCAAAAATCGGTGTTGAAGTCCTTGATCAGACTATTTTTATTAAGAATCTGATGATTCCGGCAGGGGTTTTAGGTAAACACAAACCTACAGCAGCGCAGATGGAAGATGTAAATTACGGTTTTTGGCTTGCGAAAGAAATGGGCAAGCTTGATGTTGGTCAGTCTGTTGTAATTAAGGACAAAATGATTATGGCGGTTGAGGCAATAGAAGGTACCGATGCTTGTATAAAACGCGGTTCTAAGCTTGCTAAAGAGGGTGCTGTTATTGTAAAAGTTTCAAAACCGAAGCAGGATAAGCGTTTTGATATACCTGCAATCGGTATGAAGACACTAAGAACAATGGCTCATAAAGGTGCATCTTTGATCGCAGTTGAGGCTAACGAAACAATTATTGCCGAACAAGAAAAAGTTGTTC
>JAFYDY010000036.1 GCA_017544545.1 bacterium | reverse complement strand
CCGTACTCTCGCGAGAACAGATTTACAGTCTGTCGCCTTTAGCCACTCGGCCACCTACCCTTATTTAATTATCATTTCCTCTGGTGTGTCTCTCAAGGTCTTTTAAATTTGCCCTTGGCGAGACTCGAACTCGCGACCTCTCCCTTACCAAGGGAGTGCTCTACCTCTGAGCCACAAGGGCATAGAGTTTTCCATAAGAAAAGCCGGTAATGGGACTCGAACCTACAACCTACGGTTTACAAAACCGTTGCTCTGCCAATTGAGCTATACCGGCACGTGTTTGTACAACCAATTATATGCAAAAAAATTTTCACTGTCAAGCACGACTATCTTACTTGTGGTAAAATCTATACGGGAGGAATTTATCATGATTAAAGCCATTACGCCAATATGTTTACTACTCATTTCTAATATATTTATGACATTTGCATGGTACGGGCATCTGAAATTCCGCGATACTGCGCTGTGGATTGTCGTTCTGGCCAGCTGGGGAATCGCACTGTTTGAATACTGCTTTCAGGTACCCGCTAATCGTATCGGGTATGACGTATATAACGCAGCACAGCTCAAAACAATTCAGGAAGTTATTACTCTGGTTGTCTTTAGTTTCTTTTCGGTATTCTATCTGAAAGAACAGTTCAAATGGAACTACCTTGTCGGTTTTGCACTAATAGTTCTTGCAGTGTTTTTTATATTTAAAAAATGGTAGGTAAATGTAGTTGCCAACCATGGTGAAATTTGTTTATCAATGTAAAATAAAACGTCCGGTTTTCTTACAAAAACCGGACGTTACTCTTATTAAGTTTGTTCAATTAAGCGTTTTCCTGAGCTCTTTTGATTGCAAGAACTAATCTTGATTTTTTTCTTGCTGCGGTATTTTTGTGTAAAATACCTTTTACGACAGCTTTATCACATAATTGATAAACCTTTGAAATTGCGCTGTTCAAAGCTTCTTTATCTTTGTCTGTTGCAAGCTCTAAAGCTTTTTTAATTGCAGTTTTGATTGAAGTTTTGAAAGCTACATTTCTTTGTCTGTTAGCTTCAGCTATTAACACTCTTTTTTTAGCAGATTTAATATTTGCCATAATTGAATTTACCTTTCCTTTTACTTGGTGCGATTAATGACTTCGCACATACTCGCTTGAGGATTGTGAGCAATTATATTAAACCCGAAAAAAAAAATATTTGCAAGCTATTTTAAATATTTGCACATCGCATATACTAGCAAATAATTTATTTACGTGCTTTATTCATTAAGGAAAGACCTGAATGGAATGAGAATAGATAAAATTATAAGTTTTGCACAAGAAATTAACCCTGTAAGAAGGTATAGAGGGCTTAAAACCCATTATTTAACCATCCTGGAAAAAGGTGAAAAAGATATTTGCAAAACTATGGACATACCTGAAAAAACATATCTTAAATATAAAAAATTTGAAAAAACAGGTTCGATTTTTGACAGACTAAAAGTTTTAATCTACCAACTGTATAACGATAAACATTATCGGCTTTTAAATACAAGCTTTCAAAATGATGACAAAGCACGGGCCTTTTTTGCAGCGTTATTTCAAACCAAGAAAGAGGCTGCGTACAGTACGCTATATAAAACTTATCCGTACAAATTGTATAGCGCAATAGACAAAATGGATACAGGAATTCCTGCCAATATAAGAAAAGCCGTTTTTCTCCCCATAAATTGTCTCAGATACCTAATAAAAGGTGACAAAAAGATTAAGCCGCTCATGACTCAACTTGCTGCAATCAAAGGGAACGGAGATGAATTTACAAATCAGGCCTACCAAATTATTGTAAAACATCTGAGACTGGAAGATCGTGCACCTGAACTGATTATTGATAACACTTTAAAAAATTGCGGCGAATATTATCCTGTTGAGAATGTAATAAAAATCAGAACAAACCGAAAAAGAAAACAAATTATCAACACTATAAGACATGAAATAGAGCACTTCCGCCAATCAGATATTATCATCAGAGCTCTCGGCATTGAAGAATACGCAAAGATTTATCCACAGGCAAAAATTAAGGATCTAAGGAAAAATTTTGCAAGAACAATTCAGGCCAAAAGAAAGAAACCAAATGAAGCCCTTATGGCTTTTATAGAAAATTGTATTGAAGCAAAACGCACATATAAAAAGAAAGGCACCAAATTTGATTATTATTTAAATTTTATTGAAGTTGAAGCGAGAGCAAGAGGTGACCACTACCAAAAGCAGTTTGCAATCAGGGATAACATAACATTCTTGGCATAAAAAATACCCTTTCGGGTATTTTTTTGTTTTACAAAAAAATGACGACCCTATTTAATATCAAGGTCATCTGTGGCTTGAAGCTGTTTTTTTCTCATATTGTGCATTACTGCATCGACTAACAACTCATAGGATTTCATGCTTTCAATATTCGGGAATTCCTCTTTAAGTTGGCTTCTGACCATTGCTTCCAGCTCTAAGTCGTCAGAAATTGATTTAAGATTTTCAACACCGCTAATTGATTCAAGATAGTCTGTGGTGCTTTTATCTAATGTATTTTTAGCTGAAAATACCTGCCAACGAGCTTTTGGGCTAATTGACTCTTTCAGTTGTTTAACAATCTTTAAATTTTTAATTCGGTCAAACATATAGTGTTCCTAACTTCACATTTCCTTCTAGTATTATTTTAAAGTATCCTAAAAATAATAATTGACTTTTTAACAATTTACTGTTACAAAAATTAACACATTGCGAAAGCCTTGTTATATCTTGCTAAAATCTGTAAGGTATTCATATTTTTTCTTCAGTAATGTTAACAACGCTATTCTGTTTTGCTTAATTTTCTCATCTTTGTCCATGACAAGTACATCATCAAAGAATTTTGTTACTGCAGGATTGAGATTTTCAAGCTCTGACAGGTACGCTTTATAATCATTAGTTTCAGAAACTTTTACAATAGCATTATACAATTCTGTTTCTGCATTTTCAACAAAAAGGCCTGTATTTACACTATTTAAACTATCTTCCTTTAAAATTCTGATGACACGATTTGCATTTTCCAAAAGCTGAGGAGCATTCAAATCTTTTACTGCCTGAACTCTTTTTACGTAATCGGCAATATCAGTCAGCGGATTTCGTGCCGCACAGCCTTCCAATATATTTTTATTATAATTTTCACCCAAAAGGATAATCATTCTCTGTACAAAAAATTCATTAATTTCATCAGCACAATCTCTCTGAACCGGAAGGAGTTTAAGTGCCTCTTTAATATATTTATCCACATCTATTTTCAGACCGGCATCAAGAATCGTTCTTATAACGCCCAAAGCTGCACGTCTTACGCCCAACGGATCTGAAGATCCAGTCGGTTTTTTACCTGCTGCAAACACGGCACAAACAGTATCAATCTTATCGGCAATACCGACAATTTGACCTTCTGTTCCTTTTGCCGTTTCACTTTCTGCATTCAACGGGAAATAGTGTTCTTTTATACCCTGAACGACCTTATCATTTTCACCTGAAACTCTTGCATAATCAGCACCTATAAAGCCCTGAAGCTCTGTAAATTCAAATACCAGATTCGTTGTCAAATCAGCTTTACAAAGCTGAGCAGTTCTTTCAACATCTGCTGCTGACACCCCTAAATCTGAGGCAATATCTTTTGACAGTTTAATAAGTCTTTGGGTTTTATCATACATTGAACCCATACCCTTTTGGAAGGTAACGCCCTTAAGACTTTCAACATAATTTTCCAAAGGTTTTTTGGTATCTTCATTGAAGAAGAACACCGCATCGTCGAGTCTTGCTTTGATTACTCTGACATTACCGGCTTTGATATTCTCAAATTCATCCCCGATATAGTTTGTCATAGTAATAAATTTGTTTATAAGTTTGCCGCCTTTATAAAGAGCAAAATATCTTTGGTGGACTGCCATAACTGTAACCGTAACTTCTTCGGGAATATCCAGAAATCTCGGATCAAATTCGCAAATTGCAGGAACCGGATATTCGGTAATGAATGTGACTTCTTCCAGCAAATCATCAGTATAATATGGCTCTGCACCAAGTGTTGCAGCTGCTTCTTTTGCTTTTGCAACTATAATATCTTTTCTTTCGCTTTGATCAACGATAACATACTCTTTTCTGAGAGCATCTTTATAGTCTTTAGGACTTGAAATCAGAATTTCCTGACCGGCAAATCTGTGGCCGCGGGAAGTTCTTCCGGATTCTTTATCAATAATTTTTATTTTAACTTCCTCATTATCCAAAAGTGAAACAATCCACTTAATCGGACGGGAAAATTTTTCATTGTTGTAGCCCCAGCGCATAAAGTGTGCACCCTGAAGCTTCATAAATATATTTGGAACATTATCTTTTAAAAGTTCGGAAATAGATTTACCCTTGGTAACAATTTTTGCGTGCACATAATTGTCCTGAATAAATAAATCCTCTCTTGTCAAATTATTTTTTCTGACAAAACCTTCACCTGCAGGTGTAAGATTGCCGTTTGCATCAAACGCTACCGTTGCGATTGGGCCTTTAATAACCTTTTCTTCATCTGCAGTCTGCGCATCAAGACCGTCAATAATTACTGCAAGACGTCTTGGAGTTGCATACACTTTTATATCAGAAAATTTTACTTTGTTATCGTTTAAAAAACTTGTAAAACCGCCGTTTAACTGTTCAATTGCCTGCGGGATAAATTTGTAAGGTAATTCTTCCGTTCCTACTTCTAATAAATAAATGCTCATTTCTTATCCTTTATGTCTATTTATATCCTGTCAGGATTATAGTAAAAACAAAATCGTATGTAAACAATAGCCCCAAAATGTAAAAATACTTATTATATTAGACACAATATTTTTAATATGTTAGCATTAAAAACGGGAGGATTGAATGGTTAGAATAGTATTAAGATTACTTTTGTGCCTGATTATTGCGTTCAACATAATCCTGTTGGTTTTATCAGCAATTACGGGTGTAAATGTTTATAAAAAGTATGGTAAACAAATTCTCATTGGTGTCTCAATCTTTATAGGTGTGGTAATAGCCTTCTACATAGCTTTGGCACTTCTTGGAATCGGAGATTAACGTTATGGCTAAAAATTATTACAGCGAAGATAATATGTTTGATAAAGTAAAAGGAGAAACAGGAAAAATGTTTGATAAATTTAAATTTTTAGGCTCATTTACAGCTATTGCAATATTTTTATTGCTCGTATTTTTACTTATTTTTAACCCGATTGCTATTGTCGGCGTCGGCGAAAGAGGAGTTAAGGTAACTTTGGGTAAAACATCACCGGAGAGCTTCGGAGAAGGTATTCATTTTGTTACTCCTTTTATTTCTCATATGCACAAAATGGATGTAAAAACCGTAAAATCCAATATTGAAACAATGGCGCAATCAAAAGATATTCAGCAGGCTAAAATCGTTTACGTTGTAAACTATAACCTCAAACCTGAATTTGCACCGAAAATGTACAGAGAAGTCGGTAAAGATTACCTGAACGTCATAATTTCACCTACGGTTGAAGGTATTGTAAAAGACGTAATCGGTAAATGGAACGCTCAGGATATCGTTGCAAACCGTGAAAAAGTTGCATCCGAGATTTTGTCAAAACTTAGAGCCGATTTGGGTAAAAAATATATCAATGTATCAGATTTCCAAATCACCGAAATTCAATATTCTAACGCTTTTGAACAGGCAATTGAAAATAAAGTAACTGCTGAACAGGATGCTCTTAAGGCGAAAAACGTAACCATTCAGGTACAGGAAGAAGCGAGACAAAAGGTCATTGCGGCAGAAGCTGAAGCAAAATCAATGGCAATCAGAGCACAGGCTCTAACTCAAA
Organism: bacterium; assembly: GCA_017544545.1. Lineage (GTDB taxonomy): Bacteria > Cyanobacteriota > Vampirovibrionia > Gastranaerophilales > Gastranaerophilaceae > Zag111. The sequence continues at coordinate 20,048 of JAFYDY010000036.1, read as the reverse complement.
ATAAAGCATTGGTTGAATATGAAGCAGTTAAAAAATGGGACGGCAAATTACCTGAATATATGCTTGGGAATTCAGTTCCTTTCATTAACGTAACGAAAAAATAACAGGCGGTAATATATAACCGTAAAAGGTGTGTCGAATCGGCACACCTTTATTTATACAAATTATTACAATCATCTTGAAAATTTGAACAAAATAGTTTATACTATCGTTGTAGTAGCAGGAGTATTACTATGCGCAAAATTTTTACTTTGTTGGTTGTTATATGTCTTTCTTGTTGTGTAGCTTTGGCAAAAAGTTCCGGTGGCGGCGGGCACTCGGGTGGAGGTCACTCAGGAGGGCACTCAAGCAGCGGGCATTCAGGAGGATCTCATGGCGGCTCGCATGGTTCAAGCCATGGTGGTTCGCACGGGGGTTCCCATAGTTCGCACGGCGGAAGTCACAGTTCGTCACATGGCAGTCACGGCGGCTCTCACGGCGGCTCTCACGGCAGTCACGGAGGTTCGCACAGCTCTGGTCACGGACACGGAGGCTCTCATCACGGAAGTCCAAGCCATAACCATGGCGGCTCGCACCACGGGTCCCCACACCACAACTATTACCATTCAAGCAGCGAATCCAATCCTGTCTATTTAATAAGAACTGAACACGACCAGGAACAAGTTCATTTTCAGGACTGTGACGAGCATTATGCAATTACTGATATAACAACAAACGTTTACTCTGACGGCACAAAACGTTCATTTTCCAACAGTACAATATACAATTCTGACGGTACTGTCTTTGACAGTGACTGCACAAGCGTAGTTCACACTATCTACGACAACGAACACTATTTTTTAATAGGGAAACGTGACGGGTACAGAATTACAAATGACGAAGGAGAAGTTGTTACAAAACGCAATTATCCGTGGATGACAGAATTAGAACCAAACAGAATTTTGGTAAAACGGGATAAAAAATACGGCATAATTGATTTGGAAGATGAAACGATTGTTCCTTTAAAATATGACAAATTTGACAATCTGAACAAAAGGGTTATGATAGCGAAACTGAACGGATATTACGGGGTTATTGATTATGATAACAATACTCTGATTTACCCTGATTGTGAAAAAATAAAACCTTTATACAACACAATAATTCTGAAAAGATACCATAAATACGGACTTGCAAACCTCGACGGGCAAAAGATTCTGGAGCCGAACTATGACAAAATAAAACGGCTCGGAGAATATATTTTAATCAAAAAGAATGACCGATACGGAGTTTTGGACTACAAGGGTGATTTTATTGATGAAATAATTTACAAAAAAATCAAACTTGAACGAAACAGACTCCGAGGACTACGTGATAATTCAGATTGGATTGATATTTTTCCGACCGAAAAATAATACGACCGTTTTTGACACAGGGTAATCGTATATTATAAATACAATCTAATCTCTACAATCTATAATGTACATTTACCACCATTCTTTCTCTCTCATTTTACGGAAATCACAAAGATTTCCGTATTTACCATATAGTCCGCTATCGTGCTCCCTCTCCTAATTTTGGAGAGGGTCGGGGTGAGGTTAAAATAATTTATATTTGTGATAATATCAAAGTATGATTGAAAGATATTCAAGAGAACAAATGTCAAAAATTTGGGATTTGAATTCCAAATTCAATTACTACCTGCAGGTTGAACTTGCAGTGTGCGACGCTTATGCAAAACTGGGAACAATACCTGAAGATATTTCAAAAGAAATCAGACAAAAGGCAAAGTTTTCGGTTGAAAGAATTGATGAAATTGAACGAGAAGTTCGCCACGACGTAATTGCTTTTCTGACTTGCGTAAACGAAAGTCTTGGGGATTTGGGCAGATATGTTCATGTAGGAATGACAAGTTCTGATGTTATAGACACAGCTTTTGCCCTCCAGATTCAAGACAGCGGAAAGATTATTCTTGAAGATTTGAATAAAACAATAGACACATTGAAAAAATTAGCATCAGAACATAAAATGACTTTATGTATAGGACGTTCTCACGGAATACACGCAGAAGTTATGACCTTTGGGGTAAAACTTTGTAATTGGATTGATATTTTATCAAGGCAAAAAGATAATTTCACACACGCTCTGGAGCAAATCAGAGTCGGGCAAATTTCAGGACCTGTCGGAACATACAGCAATATTTCACCCGAGGTTGAAAAAATTACCTGTGAAATTTTAGGTCTGAAACCGGCACCTGTTTCAACACAAATTATCGCAAGAGATTATCACGCATATTTTATGCAGTCTTTGGCACTTATCGCAAGTGTTATTGAACAGTTTGCAACAGAGATAAGACACCTGCAAAGAACGGAAGTTTTAGAGCTTGAGGAGGGCTTTGGCAAAAACCAAAAAGGCTCATCTGCTATGCCTCATAAGAAAAACCCCGTGTTGAGCGAAAACCTTTGCGGTTTGGCCCGCGTTGTCAGAGCAAACTCGGTTGTCGCGTTGGAAAACATTCCTCTGTGGCACGAAAGAGACATCTCTCACAGCTCGGCAGAAAGAATAATATTCCCCGATAGCTTAACTCTCGTTGACTTTATGCTCAACAGGTTCAACGAAATTATGGAAAATATTGTTGTTCATAAGGACAATATGCTTTCCCATACGGAAGAATTTGGCGGAATTGTTTATTCTCAAAAAGTTTTATTATCTCTTGTTGAAAAAGGACTTTCAAGAGAAGATGCCTATAAAATAGTTCAGCGCAACGCTCTTGATGCCTTCCAAAACCACGGTGATTTTAAAAAGAATTTGTTAAACGACAATGAAGTTACAAAATTGTTATCAAAAGACGAAATCGACCAAATCTTCAACCCTAAAGAGTTTTTGAAAAACATCGATGCGATTTATAAAAGAGTATTATAATCTTAATCAATAAACTCTGCCAAAATTATATTACTTAACAGAACGCCCTTTGGTGTCAGCTTGTAACCGACGTCCGTTTTTTGCAGCAAATCCAAACCTTCGTATTTGCCGAGGATATAGTTATATTTTCCTTCAAAATCTACCCCGAATTTTTCATTAATTTGGGCAACATTTATACCCGACATTCTGCGAAAACCCAAAAATATTTCTTCTTCAAGGCGTTCTTGGTCTGTCATAAATTTTTCTTTATAATGCTCTATCGGGTTTTTAAGGTATTCTTTCAGGTCTGTTGTGTTACTGTACCTCATTTGATTAACATATCCGTGAGAAGCAATACCGAATCCGTAGTATTCTTTATTGTTCCAATAGTTCAAATTGTGTCTTGAATAATAGCCGGGTTTTGAAAAATTACTTATTTCATAGTGTTCATAACCATGTTGCGCAAGAGTTTCTATCGCTGCAAGGTACATATCGGCCATCTCATCCTCGTCAGGATCAGGAAATCCGTTTTCATAAAAATAAGAGCCTTTTTCAAGCGTCAGACCGTATAGAGAAATATGCGGAACACCAAGTTCTGCACCTCTTTTTAAATCTTCAAGAAACATCTCCTGCGTTTGTTCCGGTAGCCCGTATATAAAATCAAGACTGATATTATTAAACCCAGCAGACATAGCACAGTCAACTGCTTCATGCACTTGTTCGGCATTGTGACGGCGATTAATTTTTTTAAGAATATCGTCATTAAAAGTCTGACATCCGAAACTCACCCTGTTAATCCCAACATCATAAAGCCCTCTCATATAATCATAACTGACATCATCAGGATTTAATTCGGAAGTGACTTCAGCACTGTCAGACAAATTAAACAGGTTTATAAGCCTTTGGAAATCAAAAACATCGAGAATTGACGGCGTACCCCCACCGATATAAAGCGTGCTTAAAATATCTCCGTCATAATAATGTTTTATCTCACATTCCAGCGCATCAAGATATGCATCCTTACTACCAATGCAGGTATAAGACACAAACGAGCAGTAATGACATTTTGACTTGCAAAACGGAATATGAATGTAAGCACTTTTTACCATAAAAAAATTATACACTAAATTTTATATTTTTTGTGATAATATATACTTATGGATATCACCTCTAAAAGTTATACTACCCTGGAATTTGATAAGGTAAAAGAAGAACTCTCTCATTACGCAAAATTTGAACAGAGCAAAGGCTTGTGCCTTCGCCTTCTGCCGTATTCTGAGATTGGAAAAATTGAGAAACACCTAAAATATACACGGGAAGCAAAATATATCTTAGACCACGCAAAAGATACCCCGGTTGAATTTATTGCCGATATCCAAACAATAAAGAACAATTCCGCCGTTTCATATTTGTCGGAAGAAGAACTTCTTGACATCGCCAAAACAATGAGATCTTCAAGGCTTTTAAAACGGTTCCTCAACGACAATTCAGAGGATGATTTTATTCTGAAAAACCTTGCAACAGAACTCGTATCTGACAAAGAAACCGAAGATAAAATATTTGAAACTTTTGATGAAAGTCTGAAGATAAGGCAAAATGCCACACCGGAATTAAAAGGATTATACGCATCTTTGCGTGACACTGAGCAAAACATCAGAGATACCGTAAATTCACTTTTAAATAATCCGAACTTTTCAAAATATTTGCAGGAAAACATCTATACCCAAAGGGATGAACGTATTGTTTTTCAGGTTATGGCGTCTAATAAAACAAAGATTCCGGGAATAGTCCACGATGTTTCATCATCTGCAAAAACCTTTTATATAGAGCCGGCACAACTTGTTCCGCTGAATAACAAAATCAGAGAGGTCAAATCAAAAATTCACGCCGAATGTATTAAAATTCTGGTCGGATTGACGGATATAGTAAAAGAGTTTATGCCACAGCTTTCAAAAACAGAACAGGTTATGTCGGAAATTGATTTTCATTTTGCAAAAGCAAGATATGCCGTAAAACTCCACGCAACAGAGCCTGAACTGACGCAGGATAAATACACCTATATTGAAAATATGAAACATCCCCTTTTAATGAAGGTGACAGAAGACGTCGTTCCCAACACTTTCGAAATCGGAAAAGATTATAAGAGTGTGATCATCACGGGCTCAAATACCGGCGGCAAAACCGTCACTTTGAAAACAATCGGGTTATTTATACTTATGACAAAGGCAGGGATCTTCTTACCCTGCACATACGCAAAAATTTATCCTTATAAAAGTGTCTTTGCTGATATAGGAGATGCACAAAACATTCTTCAGAGTCTTTCAACATTTTCTTCCCATATGACAAATATTATCGAAATTCTGAACAGAAGTGACGAAGAAACTTTTGTTTTATTGGATGAAATATGTGCCGGAACAGATCCTGTCGAAGGGGCAGTTTTAGCCCGTGAAATATTGCTGAAATTGGCAGAAAAGAAGGTTATGGGAGTTATAACAACGCACTATGGAGAATTAAAAGCTCTTGAATATACAAACCCATATTTTAAAAACGCTTCAGTTGAATTTAATACTGAAACATTAAAGCCGACTTACAAACTTTTAATCGGCATCCCCGGGTTGAGTAATGCAATATCAATAGCATCAAACCTCGGTCTTGAAAAAGGAATTGTTGAGAATGCAAAAAACATCTTAATTACCCAAAAAGATCCGACCGTTGCCGTTGTTGAAAAACTGCAGGAAACTCATCAAAAGCTTTCAAAAAACCTTGAAGCTGCCAAAGAATTAAAAGAATCTTCACTTGAAATTAAGCAGGAATACGAAGAAAATCTGGATAAAATCAAAAAAGACAAAAAGAAAACTCTTAAAAATATCAAGAATAAATTTGACGGCGAAATGCTTGAAGCCAGAGGAGAAATTAAACAAATTCTTGATGAACTCAGAAAAGAAAAATCAGAAAAAATTGCACGCCGTGCATATTCAAGGCTTGCAAAACTTGAACAAAACTTCTATCAAGATATTGATAACGCTTCCGACAAACAAAAATATCTTGAAATAGACTGGACCAAAGTCAAAATCGGGGACGAACTTATGACAAAAAATATGCACCAAAAAGTTACCGTAATATCACTTCCAGATAAAAATAAAAAATTATACGTAGATTTGGGTTCAATAAAGATGAAAATCAAACAAGACGACCTTGCCGTACTGGATAACAATTATAAAGAGCCAAACAAAGTTAATATCCCCGGAACTTCATTTAATAAGTTCGAACTCAAACGTTACGCAATGTCGCAAACGCTTGACCTGAGAGGATACAGAGTGGAAGAAGCATTGGACGAAGTGGAAAGTTACCTTGATAAAGCAAGCCTTGCAAACCTTTCGCCTGTATACATAATTCACGGCCACGGAACAGGCGCACTGAAACAAGCCGTAAGAGATTTTCTAAAAACATCACCTTACGTGGCAAAATACCGCCCCGGAGAAGACACCGAAGGGGGCGACGGAGTATGTGTAGTAGATATAAACTAAGGAAAATAAAATGGACGTAAAACCAGTTGGGAACATAGGATTTAAAGGAATACCATTATCGAAGGTAAAAATAATTACACCGAACGGACAAACAGCGAAATATACGGTGTATAAAGCTCTTCACGGAGATGAATCGTTTCTGGAAGAAATATCTTTAAACACAAATGTTATGAACAGAGTAAAGGGTTTAACCGATATAGAATACACAATTTGGGATTCAATCATGGGAGAAGGACTAACCCAGCTTCTCGGCAGCAATAAATTTACCCTTTTACTTGCAGATAAGAACAAATGCGCATGCGGGTTTTTAAATTACAAACAAATGCCGGACAAATTTTCGGTAGAATATGTTTCAACCTGGCCAAATAAAGAGGGTGAAAGAGGTCTTTTGGCAGGAAAAACTCTTTTTATGGAATTGTTTAATATCTTCAAACAAGACACAGAAAGAAAATCTATTATACTGGAAGCTCTCAAATGTGCACCCTTCAGCCCTATAAGCAAATATATGGAGCTTGGATTCAGAAGCTTCGGCGGACAAAATTTTCAGGAATATATGAGAATCTCAAAAAACGGAGTCCTTCAAAGTCTTGATAAGTATAAAAATATGATATTACGCAAAGAAATCAGCAATCCTGTTGAGGTAGATTTTAATAATACCCTGCACATTGTTACCGGCTAATACATATTTTAAATTATTTTACAAAAATTATATCTGCCTGTAATGATAAGTATGTTTGTTTTATAATGTTTACGAGAGGTTTAATTTGAAACATTCACGACTTACATTACTGATATTTTTAGCACTTGTATTAGGTGTAATTTTTGGTCATTTTGCCCCGCACTATGCAGTCAAAATGCGTGCATTGGCTCTCATATTCTTACGTATGGTAAAAATGATTATTGCACCTTTGCTGTTTGCAACCCTTGTAACAGGGATTGCCGGACATGCTGATACAAAAAAACTGGGTAAAGTCGGAATAAAAACAATAATTTATTTTGAAATTGTCACGACTCTTGCGCTTATTATCGGGCTGACAATGGGCAATATATTCAATCCCGGCAAAGGATTTGTGACCGGAACAGTTGCCAATCCCGAATTATTAAAAGAAGCCGGCCTTATGGCAGTAACAACTCCGCATACCTCCATCTCCGAGATAATTGTCAATGTATTCCCGACAAGTATTATTCAGGCAATGGCCGAAGGTAATTTGTTGCAAATCGTTGTATTTTCTATATTTATGGCTCTTGCCATACGCGCAGTCGGAGAAAAAGCAAATCCGGTTATGGAAGTCTTTAAATCCGTATCCCAGATTATGTTTAAATTCACCGAATATGTAATGTATTTTGCACCAATAGGTATTTTTGGGGCAATCGCATCAACCGTCGGAATGAACGGGTTATCCATACTTAAAAACTATGCAAAAATAATCTTTTCACTATATACGGCTCTTGCGGTATTTGTAATTGTAGTTCTGTTTATTGCATGTAAGTATGCAAGAATATCACTCAGGAACCTGTTAAAAGCAATTCAGGAACCTGCAATCCTTGCATTTTCTACCGCAAGTTCGGAAGCTGCATTTCCAAAAGCCATAGAAATTATGGAAAAATTCGGAGTTCCGCAAAATATTGTAAGCTTTGTTATGCCGACAGGATACACCTTTAACCTCGACGGAAGCACCTTATATTTGGCAATGGCTGTAATCTTCTCATCTCAGATATGTGGGATAAACCTCGACCTGAGCCAGCAATTAATCATGATGCTTGCGCTGATGCTCACAAGTAAAGGTATTGCAGGAGTTCCGAGAGTATCTTTGGTTGTTTTGGCGGGAACATTGTCCAGCTTTAATATACCAATCATAGGTGTTGCAATACTTTTGGGTATTGACCAGATACTTGATATGGGAAGAACAACAGTTAATCTTATCGGAAATTGCGTGGCAACCGTTGTTATCGCAAGATGGGAAAACGAATTTGATTATGATAAGATGGACATGTTTATAAAAGATTTTGAAACAGAAAACTCCGGTTGGGGTTTGGAAAAACAAAAAGAGATTGTTAATAACGAAATTGAAGGATAAAATTATGACAGAAAGCACTAAAACCGAGTATAAAAACACTTTGAATCTGCCTCAGACAACACTTGCAATGAGAGCAAATGCAACCGTCAGAGAATTAGAAATTCAAAAATTCTGGGAAGAAAATAATATTTATGACAAAATTCTGGAAAGCAAAAACAAATCTAATTCTTTTGTTCTTCACGACGGACCTCCGTATTTGAGTTCCGAAAAGATTCACGTCGGAACGGCTATGAACAAAATTCTGAAAGATATTTTGATTAAATATAAATCGCAAAAAGGGTTTTATGCTCCAATGGTACCGGGCTATGACGGTCACGGTCTGCCGATTGAAAATGCTGTCGTTAAAAATATAAAAGGTGGAAGACACGCAATAACAGAAGTTGAATTACGTGCAAAATGCCGTGAATTTGCCCACAAAAACCTAAAAGGTCAGGAAAACGAATTTAAGCGTTTAGGCGTTCTGGGTAATTGGGAAAAGCCTTACCTGACAATCAATCCGGAATACGAAGCCGAACAGGTCAGAGTATTTGGGGAAATGTACAAAAAAGGTTATATTGAAAAAGGTTTGAAACCTGTTTATTGGTGTGCATCCTGTGAAACAGCACTTGCAGAAGCTGAGGTTGAATACGCAGATATATCTTCAAAATCAATCTATGTAAGATTTGAGTTTGATGAAAAGAGTTCAGCAAAAATAAATTCGGAAATACTAAAAGGAAACACAAAACCTGTATACGCAATAATCTGGACAACAACTCCATGGACAATTCCGTCTAACGTTGCTATATCTATGCACCCGAGATTTGAGTATACTTTCTTTGAATATAAAGGTGATATTTATGTTGCAGCACAGGATTTGCTTGGCTCGTTCCTTGCTGATACAGGGATTGAAGAAAAAGATATCACTGTTGTCGGCTCTTGCGTTGGTCAGGATTTGGAACTATTGGAAGTTAAACATCCTTTGATTGACAGAAATTCAAAAATCATCTTGGGCGAACACGTTACATTAGATGCCGGTACAGGTTTAGTACACACAGCTCCAGGACACGGTCTTGAGGACTATGAAGTCGGCTGCAAATACGGTATTGAAGTTCTTTCTCCGTTAGACAGCAAAGGCTGCTGGACAGAAGAAGGAAGAATCCCCGAACTTGTCGGAGTTCCTTATTATAAAGGCAACGATATGGTTATTGATATGCTTGAAGCTAAAAAAGCTCTTGTTTATCAAAACGAAATAAGCCACAGTTACCCACACTGTTGGAGATGTAAACACCCTGTTATTTACCGTGCTACACCTCAATGGTTCGTTAAAGTTGATAAGTTCAGAGATGAAGCAATGAACGCTATTCACGGCGTCAAATGGATTCCCGCAAGCGGTGAAAACAGAATCGGCAATATGGTTGAAAGCCGTACCGATTGGTGTATTTCAAGACAACGTGCGTGGGGTGTTCCTATTCCGATTTTCTACTGCGAAGATTGCGGTGAAGTTATCTGTACAGACGAAACTATTGAAAACGTTGCTAAAATATTTGAAAAAGAAAGCTCTGATGCATGGGTAAAATACAGTGCAAATGAACTTTTACCGTCAGGTTTTGTATGTCCTAAGTGCGGGAAAACTCATTTTCGTAAAGAAAAGGACATTATGGACGTATGGTTTGATTCCGGTATTTCATGGCGTGCCGTTGTTGAAAAAAGAGCAGATGAACTTGGACATACTCCGGTTGATATGTATTTGGAAGGTTCCGATCAGCACAGAGGATGGTTCCAGTCTTCACTTTTAACCTCAATCGCAACTCAGGGAAAAGCTCCTTATAAACAAGTCTTGACTCACGGATTTGTATTCGGTGAGGACGGACGCAAAATGTCAAAATCCTTAGGAAACTATATCCGACCTGATGATATTATTAAAAACTACGGCGCTGATATTTTAAGACTCTGGGCAGCTTCCGTTGACTACAGAAACGATATCAAAATCGGAAACAATATTATCGGACAATTAACAGAAATATTTAAGAAAACAAGAAATACCGCAAGATTTTTAAGCGGAAACCTGTTTGATTTTGATCCTGCTGCGGATTATGTTCAGTACGAAGATTTAAAACCGATAGATAAATTCGCACTGCATAAATTAAATAAACTGATTGAAGAAGTAACGGTGGCATTTGAAAATTATGAATTTTATAAATATTTCCAATGCCTGCAAAATTTTGCAGCCGTCGATTTAAGCTCTTTCTATCTGGATATTGTAAAAGACAGATTGTACACAGCAGGCAAAAAATCATTGTCACGTCGTGCATGCCAGACCGTTTTGTATGAAAACTTAATGGCACTGGTTAAGATTTTGGCACCTGTTATGCCGCATCAGGCAGAAGATATCTGGCAGAACATTCCTGATGTACAAAAAGGCGGCTTAATCAGTATATTGCTGGCAGATTGGCCAACAGTAAACAGCAAATGGTCAAACGAAAAACTTGAAGAAGATTTCACAAAGATTTTGAAATCTCGCGAAGTTGTATCACGAGCTATTGAGCCTTTGAGAGCAGACAAAAAAGTCGGAAGTTCATTAGAGGTTGCAGTGTATATTAAAGCCGAAGATTGCGATGTGCTAAAAGCTAATGAAAAAGATTTGGCAGACATATACATCGTGTCACAGGCTTATTTGGCAGACTCTGCACCGACAGATGTCTTAAATGAGCTTTCAGAAGATGGATATACTGTATGGGTAACAAAAGCTCATGGTGAAAAATGCGTTCGCTGCTGGAAATACAGAGAACTTAATTCAGATGGTATCTGTCCTGATTGCCAAGAAGCAGTAGTGTAAATTTTAATTACATCTTATTAGTATAGTAAACAACTTTGTATTACTATATTAATAACTATCTCAGATTTAAGGGGGAAATGACACATGCCTACCGCAACAAGCAACAAAAGAAAAGTTGATGAAAGTCTGATACCTCAGAGCATTGAGGCGGAAGAAGCCGTATTGGGCGCAATTTTAGTAAATCCGATTACACTTACAAAAGTTTCGGATACCCTTAAAGCATCAAGTTTTTATAAACCTGCACACAGAGATATCTATGATGCAATGATGCATCTTTATAACAGCGGCGATAATATCGATATCGTAACCGTTTCGGAAGATTTGAATTATAACGGCAAACTTGAAAGTGTCGGCGGGCGTGCTTATATAAATGATTTGGCAGAAAACACGATTACAACATCCAATGTTGCCCACTATGCAAAAATCATTAAAGAAAAAGCCGTAAAAAGAGCCCTTATCAATGCCGGCTCTGAAATTGTGAGCCACGGATACGATTTGGAGCCGAGTGATGAATCACTGGAGCAGGCTGAAAGATTAATTTTTGAAATAAGTTCAAGCAAAACAACCACTGATTTAAAACACGTCAAGGATATGGTTGTTCCCGCATGGAACACTATTGAATACAGATATCAGCATAAGGATGAATTATCCGGACTGAGTACCGGTTTTAATTCTTTGGATGCCCAGCTTAACGGTTTGCACAAATCCGACTTGATAATTCTTGCAGCCCGTCCGGCTATGGGGAAAACAGCATTGGCACTAAATATTGCACAACATATTGCGATAAAGGAAAAAGTTCCGGTTTGTATCTTCTCGCTTGAAATGTCATCATCCCAGCTTGTTCAGCGTATGCTTTGTTCACACGCAGAAATTGATGCACAGAGGGTAAACACCGGCAATATGCTCCAAAAAGACTGGGAAAAACTTTCTAACGCAATGAGTGATTTTGAACAAGCTCCTATATATATCGACGATACAAGTAATTGTTCTCTTACCGATATAAGAACCAGATGCCGAAGATTAAAGTCACAACAAAAAGATTTGGGATTGATTGTAATAGACTATTTGCAATTGATGGAAGGCGGCGGAAAAGAAGACCGTTTGCAGCAGATTTCCGCAATGTCCAGAGGCTTGAAAATTCTGGCAAAAGAGCTTGATGTACCGATTATATGTTTGTCACAGTTGTCACGTGCAGTTGAAGGAAGAAACGATAAACGTCCTATGTTGTCAGACCTGAGAGAATCCGGCTCAATTGAACAGGATGCTGACATCGTTATATTTATATACAGGGACGATTATTACAACAAAGCCGAATCAGAGGATGAAGAGCGAGTAAAAGCGCAAAACAAAGGTTTATCCGAAATCATTATTGCAAAACACAGAAACGGTCCTGTCGGAACCTGCAAATTGCTCTTTCAGAAGAATATTACGAAATTCAAAAATTATGTCGAGCAGTCCTTTGATGCATTTTAATCGACATTAAAGTTTTACGGACAAATGCCGTTAATTATCTTGACTTGGGTAGAAATGTCATTAAAAAAATGACATAAGAAAGGTAATTTTATGTCTGTAAACGGTATCGGCTACTTTGGAATATTTGGCGGTGGCTATTTAAGCGAAGAGACAAAGCGCAAATTAAGAGCTTTGGGGATAGATCCTGTGAATGTCACATCAGAAAGTCAGGCAAAGATACTTATAAGAGATGCATTAAAAAAACAGGCACTGACAGAGGTTGAAACATTTGAACAGAAAATGATATCGGAAGCCGAATCAGAATTAAAAAATAACAGCGATACCGTATTTCAGATGATGAATATGACAGCAAATGTAAATCGGTATATTTTGGGTTTATAAGGGGTAAAAATTTGAGGGGGATTTGTTGCATTTGGGCACTGTCGGTGCTATCATGCTGCTAAGCTATAGATAAGCCGATATGGCTCAGGTGGTAGAGCAATTGATTCGTAATCAATAGGTCGGGGGTTCGAGTCCCCCTATCGGCTAATCTAAGCTCAAAGGTTTCTCGGTATAGGGACGAGAACCCACAAGGCGAAAGCCTTGTCCGGTTCGAGCGCGAGTGAGCCAAGTGCGAAGCCATTTTGCTTGTGGCTTTTGCCAACAAAAGCAAAATGCGAAGACACGTCGATGGCGAGCGAGCAAGACAGTCCCCCTATCGGCTAATCTAAGCTCAAAGGTTTCTCGGTATAGGGACGAGAACCCACAAAGATACATTTTTAGTTATTTTTAGGGCGATGTTTAAGAGTTTTTTGAGTAATATATTTTCCATAACCGATGCGGATTACAGCCACAAATTAATCAGAATTTGCGGGATAAAAATCCGTATGTTAAAACCATCTAATAAAAAACAGGTCACTATAGACTACTCACAATATTCTGACGTGAGGCAGCTTCCACCTGCAGAAGGGTTTTTAAGGGATTATCAGCTGGCCTTATTATCCATTCTGAAGGAAATGGACAGAATTTGCCAAAAACACAATATTAAATATATGCTCAGCGGAGGTACTCTTTTAGGTGCAGTTCGCCACGCAGGTTTTATTCCATGGGATGATGACGTTGATACCGATATGTTGAGAGATGACTATGAAAACTTTATAGAGCTTTTTAATTCTGAAACCTCAAATCCTGACTTGTATTGCGAATTATGGAGAGATAAAAACGCTAACGCTACTTGTATGACAAAAATCAGGCACAAAAAAATTGCACAGGCCTTCGTAGATATTTTTCCGATGGACTATTACCCTGAAAGACTTGATGAAAAGGGCAAAGCGAAATTGAATAAAAAGATTCTGTCCATCCGCAAGTTTTTAAGCCTGAACCCTTTCAGGATAAATGATAATAAAAAATTAATGGCAAAAATGAGAAAACTTACCCTGCATAACATAGATAATGATAAACCGATAAACTTTGACGAAAAACCTTCAATACATTTGGCAATAGATTTTCGTCACCGGACAAAAAACTGGGTTTATGACTGGGAGCAGATTTTACCACTGAGAAAAATAAAATTTGAAGGGTACGAATTTAACTGTCCGAATGACCCTGATTATGTTATGCATAATATTTACGGCGATTATATGACTTTACCCAAAAATGTCTGCCCGCACCACACAGACCGAGATATGTTTACGGAAGAAGAACTGACTGAGCTTGAAAAGTTGAAAAGCAACGAAAAATAAATTTATATATGAGTAAAAATACAACTCTACAATATTTATCAAGTACAAAATAACGGAGGACTTCTGTCCTCCGTTATTTTGCGCTTGGCGCGATTCGAACGCGCGACCTATCCCTTAAAAGGGGAGTGCTCTACCTGCTGACCTACAAGCGCTTATCACTATTTATAATTTCGGCACAATCGTGCTTATTCATACTAACAAGAACATTATTTATTGTCAATAAATTTTATTTCCGTATTCTTGACAGTATTGCTTTATATGGGTATAATAACTTAGTTTTATAGTGTGGACAAAAGAAGAGGATTTGAACTATGTGTAAATGTTTTAAAAAATGGGGCGATGAATTCAAAGCTTTTGCAATGAGAGGTAATGTTATCGACATGGCTGTCGGTATAATTATTGGTGCAGCTTTTGGCAACATCGTTAATTCATTAGTAAACGACGTTATTATGCCGCCTTTGGGCTGGTTGATGGGGAAAGTTGATTTTGCAAAACTTGCCTGGTCAATCTCAACAGGTAAAGGGAATGACCCTGTAACAATTAACTATGGGGCTTTCATCAATACAATTATAAGCTTTGTATTGGTTGCATTTGCTGTATTCCTTTTGATTAAAGGACTCAACAAAATACAGGCTCAGAAAAAAGAAGAGGAAGCTGCTGCTCCGACAACAAAAGAATGTCCGCACTGCTTTTCTCAAATTGATATTCGCGCAACAAAATGCCCGAATTGTACTGCTGACATCAATGGTTAATAATAAATTCATATTGGGCTGCTTTCGTGTGAAAGCAGCCTTTTGTCGTACACAAAAAGGAGTTTTATATGAAATGTAAAAATTGCGGATTTGAAATCCCTGATAAATCAAAAGCCTGCCCTCAATGTGGCGCAAAACTATCCGGAGATAAGTTTCCGACATGGGTTATAGTATTTTTGGTACTGTTCGGAGCAGGATTTTTTATATTGCCGATTATCGGAATCGTTGCAGCGATGACAATACCTATCCTTATTTCTAACACTGACAACGCAAAAAACAAGGCCGTTTACAAAAAATCTCTTGCGACACTAAATCAGGCACTTATGATGGGCGAAGCACAAAACGGAAGATTATATTCAAGATTTAATGATGTATGGGAAAAATCAATTAAAGACAGTCTTGCAAATCTGCAGGATATACCGAACGGAGTTATTTTCGCAGATGGAACAGAAGTAAAATACGAAACACTCGGAAATCCCTGCCGTCGTGCACCTCAAGATCCATATGCGCACACGGCATGTGCTATTTTAACCATCGATGCAAACGGATTTGCAAAAGGACCTAACGCAAGAACAGCAAAGACTACCGGCAAATATACACGGGTAAATGACCAATTTAAAGTTTTACTTTACTCTGACTCGGTAGTCCCGGAAAAAGGCTCTCCGGAATATGATATAATACAGGAAAGCATAAGTAATTACTAATAAAAAGTGAGCCTAAGGCTCACTTTTTATTGATTATTTTTACTTCTCAGCCAACTTTCAACAAAACCGTCCAAATCGCCGTCCATAACGGCATCTACATTGCCGACTTCATAACCTGTTCTGTGGTCTTTTACCATTTTATACGGATGAAAAACATATGAGCGAATTTGCGAGCCGAAATTTATATCCATATTTTCACCTTTTATATCGGACATTTTTTTCTCATATTCTGCCTCTTTTATAGCCAAAAGTTTTGATACCAAAATCTGCATCGCATACTCTTTATTCTGAAGCTGAGAACGTTCCTGCTGACATTTGACAACTATCCCCGAAGGCTTATGCAAAATTCTGACAGCCGTTTCGACTTTATTTACATTTTGTCCGCCGGCACCGCCTGAGCGCATCGTGGTGATTTCCAAATCGTCCGGAGGAATATTTATTGTCTTTTCAAAATCTTCAATAATCGGTGCAACCTCAACAGATGCAAAACTTGTTTGTCTTTTCCCGTTGGCATTAAAAGGTGAAATTCTGACCAGCCTGTGCACCCCTTTTTCAGCTTTTGAATACCCAAAGGCGTATTTGCCGGAAATCTTTATTGTAGCAGATTTTATACCGGCTTCTTCACCATCAAGTTTATCCAAAAGTTCAGACTTCCAGCCTCTGTTTTCAACCCACCTGAGATACATGCGCAGCAGCATACTTGCCCAATCCTGAGCATCTGTTCCACCGGCACCTGAATTTATTGTCAAAATAGCATCGGCGCTGTCGTACTCCCCTGATAGCATTTGCTCTAATTCAAATTTTTCCAGCTCTTTTCCGACAATACCAAGCTGCTCAAGAGAATCAGATATAAGCTCTTTGTCTGAGATTTCCAGTGCAGTACTGCAATCCTCAATAATCTGCTCCCAGCTATCAAACTTTTCAAGGACATCTTTGCAATCTTTTATCTGCTGACCTAATTTTGAACTTTTTTCACTATCTGACCATACCTCAGGGTTTTGCATATCTGCTTCAAGAGATGACAATTTCTTTTTTATATTATCAAGGTCAAAGACACTCCTTCATTTTTTCAATGCGCGGAGTAATAATATTCAGTTCCTGTTTTAATCTCGTTTCCATAAAAAAATTGTATAATAAAATGAAAGAAAGTACAATTCACAATATCACGGATTTGATGTATAATTGGATTGGCAGAGAGTATTAAAAATGGATTTTGTAAGTTATTTTAAACAGTTATATTCAGGAAAAGATGTTTTAAGAAAACACCTTTTGCTTTTCTCTGTCGTAGGGATTACAACATTACTTTTAAATAACGTTGCATCAGCATTTACAAATAATATTTTATCAGAGCAGCTGACAATAGCTCCAAATTCCACAGTAGAACTTGTTATGGAATTTGCTTTTGGGATTATTCTCTGGTTTCATATCTTTGGATATGAATATAAATTTCTTAGTGACATGATGAACGATCGGGATATAGCAATCCCGGAATTTGATGAAGATGTTCTCTTAACCTCATTTAAAATGGTTCCGATATTCCTGTTGTGGCAAATATATTTCTTTGCAATTTCATTTTTTACCGGAATTTATACAATCGCAACACAAGATTTAGTGTACTATTTTCTGGCAGGAACATTATTGTTGTTTTTCACCCCGTTCGTATTTATGATATATGTTAAATTTTCAAAGGATTTCAAATATTCAAGAGATGTTGTAATTCCGTGGTATATTGCAAGGTATATAGACAGAGGACTTGTTGATGTCGTACTCTGGAGCGTAAAATTCGGAGCTTATGCACTGTTACCTGTTGCCTTCTTCGTTGGCTATTTTGATTGGGCAATACATTTAACCTCTCAACTGCCAAGACTTGTTGCATACTTAGGCGGGCTTTGCATCAGCTCATACATATTCACAATTTATAAACTCATTTACGGATTAGGGATGGCTAAAATCGTAAAAGAAAAAGTGCTTCCAAACTAATTTTATTCCGGAACTATCTGTATTCTGCCATCATCATATATTTCAACAGGCTCTTTTGTCTTTTTCAATTCTTCAACAACGCATTTTATGGCATCATACGGGCATTTTTCAATAATCTGATTAGGTTTGTTCAGAGATACAAAACCATCATTCCCTTGCGCGCAATAATCATTTATAACTGCCGTGTAGAATTTATCGGTTCTCGGATTTTCAATATCAATCGGAATCGAATTGCCGTTGTTATCGATATAAGACATTGATATTATCCTGCCTTTATTTGAAATTGTATATCTTAATCCTGAAGTATAGAAAATTCCCGGTTTATTTGCATCATTCACAAAAGATTTTGCAGCCACTTTCATAGCATCAACAATATCTTTTTCGCTGTATTTCATTAAATATAATTTATTTTTAAACGGCAAAATATCGTTCAATATTCTGTTATCAACCTTGCCCGATTCAAAGTATCCGCGAATATTTGCCGATGGCAAAATCGCTATATCACAACCCATATCACGTTTTATACAATCTGCGACAAAATACGCATGCGGGTTAGGCTCAATTAAATCCTTTACCAAAGGTGGCGGTGCTGATTTGACCTGTCCGTAGATTTCTTTTTCACCGGATATTTTATCAAAAACGTACTGTGCCGGAGCGTATCTTCTGAAGGCTTTTGTAAATCCTATATTATTCTGCACCTTTTTAATTATACCGTTTTGATCAAACTCAATATCCAGTTCCCCAAAATTCTTCCCGTCTCTGCCGGCCTGAGTGATAACAACAGGTTCACCTGCTTTTGAATAAAATAAATTTTTATTTTCAATAACATCAAACAACAAATCATGAGAATGCCCGCCCAAAATCACGTCAATTCCCTGAGTCTGATTTGCAACGATTGTATCCAGAGTGTACCCCAGATGAGATAATAAAATTATTTTATTTATTCCCTGCTTCTGCAATTTTTCAACTTCAGCCTGAATTTGAGAAACAGTTTGCGCAGCATCACTGACAGAGATATCCTTTTGAACAACCCCGTCTTTTGAGCGTTTGAGTAAATCTATCGGAGAAACACCAACTATACCGTACTGGTGACCATTTTTCTCTTTTATAACGGAAGACTTGATAACACTTGCCCAGGGACTGCTTTTATCAACTTTAACATTAGCCGCAAGCAAATCGTACTTTGCCAGAGGTAATATCGGAGCGATTTTGTCCTGCAAATCGTATTCGTGATTACCCACTGCAGATGCCATAACACCGATAATTCTTTGGAACATTGCAGCAATTTCATTTGTCTTTAAATCCTCTCCAAGCATAATATCACCGGATGACAATTTTAATGTATCAACATCCAGACGGTACTTATACTTTGCGTCAAAAGAATTGGAAGCGGAAATCGTACGCTCCATGTTTAGAGATTTGCCATGGTAATCGTTTATATAGAATATACTTGTACTTATATTCCCGGTCGCCCGGTTTACCGGATTTAGCATATGAAATTCTTCCCCATAGCATGAAAACACATCAAGATGTATTTTGACTATCTTTATATACTTTTTTTTACAAAATTTTACTAAAAAAACAGGAGCCTGAGATTTCAGACTCCTGCTTTTTATAAATTATAAATAATTATTTACCTGCAACCTGTGCCATAACTTCATCAGCGAAGTTGTCCTGACGTTTTTCAAGACCTTCACCAAGTTCCCATCTGGTAAATGATTTAACAGTCAATTTACCTTCAATGAGCTGTCCAACAGTTACGTTAGGATCTTTTACGAACGGTTGTTCAAGTAAACATCTTTCAGCCATCAATTTGTTTACACGACCTTCAACAATTTTTGCTCTGATGTTTTCAGGTTTCTTCAACAAATCTTCTTTACCCATTTCAATTCTTGTTTCTTCATCAATAACTGATTGAGGAATTTCTTCTCTTGAAACGAATTTCGGAGCTGAAGATGCGATATGCAAGCAGATATCGTTTAATAATTCAGCATCGTTTTTGTCAGCATTTAACAAAACACCGATTTTACCGTTGTGAATGTATGATGCAACTGCGCCTTCATATCTTACGAATCTTCTTACTGTGATTTTTTCACCGATTGATGCAATTTTTTCTTT
>JAFYDY010000035.1 GCA_017544545.1 bacterium | reverse complement strand
TCTTGTAGCCTCCCGTATGGATAAAGCAGTTGATGTTGTTGCAGACAGATTGAATGATCTGGGTGCTCCGTATCTCGCATTACGTGCCGGCAGAATGAATTACCAAAAACAGTTGAGTGAACAGCTGAAAGAACTTGTGTCCGGCAAAACCGACCTTGACGATAATATTGATGATTATATTTTTGCAGACGTTAAAGATATGAAACAGCATCTTGATGTTATGCGTGAAACAGAACAAAAATGTGAAAATATAATCAAACTCGAAAAACAATGGCACGACCTCAAAGAAGAAATAACTCAACAAACGTCTGCCGTTGGGACTTTGGAATACATAAAACGTCCGCTAAAAAAATCAGAAATTGACAGCGTTAATGAAATTATAAGATCACTTTCTGACAATATGGAAAAATCAGGATTTTTTGCAAGTTTTGCAAATATGTCATCTCTCAGACAGTTAAAGAAAATCCTTGATATGAAGCATTTTGACGTTGAACCGGAAACGCTTGACAGACTTAAAGTTGAACTTGATTATACAACACTGAAATGGCAATTAAGAAAAATTGAATCCGACATTCAAAAAACAGGTAATCTGCACGTTATGATGGAACAGATTCGTCAAATGAAACGCAAGCAGAATTACCTCGCAGTAAATATTTTAAAAAGCACAAGGAGAGAATCTCTGAAGGCTCTGTTACGTGATGCGAAAAAAGTTAATCGTATAAAAATCCACGCAAGAGCTTTAACAAGCCGCAAGAAAAGAACTACTGACAATATTTTGGAAACAGAAGATTTTAAACCTTTACTTGATGCTTTCCCTTGCTGGTGCGTCACAACATATGCTGTTTCGGACTCTCTGCCGTTGAAACCCGGAATGTTTGATGTCGCAATTATTGATGAGGCTTCTCAATGCGATATTGCAAGCTGTTTCCCTATTATGTACAGAGCAAAACGCACAGTTGTTGTGGGTGATGATAAACAGCTGCCACACTTATCGTTCCTGGAAAAAGCAAAAGAACAATCGTTCTTAAATCAATACGGAATCCCTGATAAATATCAGTTAATGTGGAGATTCAGAACAAATTCAATGTTTGATCTTGCGGATTATTATTCAATGAATTCCGTAATGCTTGACGAACATTTCAGGAGTTTGCCGCCAATCATCAATTTCTCAAATCACGAATTTTATAACGATAAAATCCGTGTTATGAAAAAAGATTCAGCGACCAGCGACGCAATTGATATAGTTATGGTTCCGGAAGGACAGGTAGATGCTGATGCAACCCGTAACCTGCCGGAAATTGAAGCTTTAGTCAAAACACTACACGAAATAATTTTGGAAGACGAAAAGAATAATCCGGATCATCCTGTTTCTATCGGTATTATTTCACCGTTCAGAGCTCAGGTTGAACAATTAAAAATATCTGTTTCACGTGTAATATCAGATTATATGATTAAAAAACACCAGATTGAAATCGGTACAGCGCACACATTCCAGGGGGATGAAAGAGATATCATCCTTATGTCTTGGGCATTTGCTAACAACTCATATCCGCAAAGCATCACCTTCCTGCAAAAGCCAAACTTATTCAACGTCGCAATCACACGTGCAAGAAGCAAATGTATAAACTTTGTATCACATGATCTGGATACAATGCCTGACGGACACTTCAGACATTATGTTTCTTATCTGAAAAATTACAAAGACAGAAAAGCTCTTGCCCAAAGTGAAGGCTTTGATGAAAACACGTATAAGAACTCACTGGAGCGTGAAATTGCCGACGAGCTCAGAAATCTAAATCACATCGTTCAGGCAGGCGCAGAAATTGCAGGACTCAGCGCAGACCTTGTGGTTGATGACAAATTTGTAATTGAAGTTGATGGTGTTGAAGATAACAAAAAACTCCATCACATGTCAAATATGAAAAAACAGGCAATACTTGAACGCTGCGGCTATAAAGTTAAACGTATAACTTACCGTGAATGGCAATATTCTCAAAAAGCTTGCCTTGACAGAGTCTTAATGAGCGAAGAATAAATTTTATATCTTAACAAGTTGTTTTATATATCTGGTTTTTGACATTATAAACACGATTAGATATGACAGTACAAAAGTTATCAAATAAGTGATAACTATGTACAAAAATGCATTTGTATTTTTTGTTGTGATTGAAAATATATTCTTTAATATGTTATTTTGCAGACAACTTATAAGCCCGATATGAATCAGGTATATTCCGAAAGATAATTTACTTACACTCGTAATAGCCCTTTTTACAGAATCCGAAAATTTATGTTCGGTATTTTTTATTATATTGGTTAATAATACAAAAGAAGATATACTGTATATCAAAGTTAAAATGTTTTCATTACCATAAAAGACCTTATATGCCTGAACAGCTTTTGTTGTATAAAATTCTGTTCCGGCAAAGGAAGCAATAAGTGCCATTACACCAAGACCAAAAATCAAATTTTTATATTTTATAATTCTGTCAAAATCAATAACAATAAGCCTTCCGAGTATATAATATGCAACATAGCCGCATACCGAATACACTTTGAACATATCAAAAAATTTACTTACATAATCTGTTCTGTGGCAGCAAAAAGATATAAAGTTCGGTAAAAACTGAAAAATTAATGCCAAAATTACAAAATAGTACAAAATATTTTTATTCTCTGATTTGACAAACAATCTTAAAATCGGGGTAACCAAATACAAACCTATAATTACATATAAATACCAAAGATGGACATGTCCATAGAAAAAATAATAAATCAATGCTTTTTGATGAAAAATTATCGCATAGACAGCTGACCAAAATATCAGCAGGACAAACAATTTGCCAATTTTATACGCTAATTTTTTATACGGCAAACTCTTGTTTTCATCAAGCATAAACACTCCGGATAACATAAGAAATAAAGGAACGCCAATCCGTGATATTGAATCAAAAATATTTCCTGTAATAAATTTTATATCGTGCGGGTAAAAATAAGCTACAAAAGGTCCGGAACAATGTATCATTATTACAGCCGCTATTGCAACAAACCTTATTACATCATATACAAATATTCTTTCTTCGCTTTTATTATTTTGTACCAACTCGCTCATAAAATCCGATATTTATCCCGTTTTTAACCAGTATAATAAAACCGAATTATAAAATCAATTAAACCTCAAACAAGAATGATAACTTGTAATGTATAAACTTTTTCGCTAAGATAAAACTACACAGTCGAAAAAAGGAAGCAGATGAAAAAAGTTTACATAGAAACAATGGGCTGCCAAATGAATAAATCCGATACTGAGCGAATGCTTGGTATGTTATATAACTTTGGTTACGAAGAAACCGACAAGCCAAAAGAAGCGGATTTGTTGATGGTAAATACCTGTTCTATCCGTCAGCTCAGCGAAGACAAAGCATATAGCTTAATCGGTGCCTGGGGGAAATGGAAAAAATCCAGACCAAATCTCAAGATAGGATTCTGCGGCTGTGTTGCCCAGCAAAAAGCTGAACAAATTTTTAAACGTGCACACTACGTTGATTTTGTTTTGGGAACTCATAAAATCTATTCCCTTCCTGAAATAATAAAAGCTGTTGAAAACGGCGAAAAGGTTTGTGAATGCGAAGAAACCAACGCAACAGAAGACGATAAGGCCGTAAAGTTTGAAATTAATCGTGTAAAATCCGTTAATGCCTGGATTCCGATAACAGAAGGCTGCAACAATTTCTGCACCTATTGTATTGTTCCTTATACCAGAGGCAGAGAACGTTCAAGATTGCCGGAAACTATTCTTAAAGAAGTTAAAGATGCCCTAAATTCAGGCTTTAAAGAAATTACTCTGTTGGGACAAAACGTCGATAGCTACGGGAAAGATTTTACGGACAAAAATTACCGTCTGGCTGATTTATTACGCGAAGTGAATGCAATAGAAGGGAATTTCAGAATACGTTTTGTTACTTCTTATCCGACAGATATTACCGATGAACTTATAAAAACGGTTGTTGAACTGGATAAAGTATGCGAATATTTTCATATTCCTATGCAATCCGGAAGCAGCGAGGTTTTGAAAAAAATGAATCGTCGCTATGACAGAGAAACCTATTTCAAAATTGCACAAAAAATTCGTGATATGGTGCCTGACGTAACCATCACAAGTGATTTTATTGCTGGATTTCCCGGAGAAACAGAAGAACAATTTGTTGAAACCCTTACTGCAATGGAAGAAATCGGACTTGATTATTCAAACACTGCGGCATACTCTCCCCGAGAAAAAACAGTTGCAGCAAAATGGGTTGATAAATATATTGATGAAGATACAAAATTTGAACGTCTTGCCCGACTTAACGAACAAAATCGCAAATGCTGTCTTGCATCAAATAAAAAATTTATCGGCAAAACAATGGAAGTACTAATCGAAAATTTTGAAAACCACAAGGGCAAAAATGTTATAACCGGCAGAACTCGTAATAATAAAATCGTTCACATTCCTTATAACAAGGACATTACGGGCGAATTTGTTCAGGCAAAAATTGTCGGCTGTAAAACGTGGTATCTTAACGGGGAGCTGGAAAAATAAATTACCAGCCGTACACATATTTCAGAGTTCTGACATCGTCCTGACTAATAATTTTTGTACCTTTTGTCGGATACATAACACTTTTTGGATCCGTAGAGTGTTCAAGTCCTATTGCATGACCGAATTCGTGTATCATAACCCTTAGTCTTGCATCTCTGCTGTATAATCTGCCATTCGGTGCTTTTTCGGAAATTTCAATAACCTCCAAACTGTGACCGTTTGCATAAAGATGATGTGTCAGACCTATAGCATTACTGTTTGTAGCTTTTCCGATATTTTTTACGAATCTGACATAAATCTGAACATCTTCAGGTTTTGTTACTTTTTTAAATTTAATTTTTCCAGCAGTTGCTTTTGTCCAGGCACTCATAGCCTCATCTGCAATAAATGATGTCGGATGTGGTTCGACATAAACCCTGATTGAATCCGGATTGCTGAATTTTGCCTCAACATTCGGTGATATTAAAAATAAAAAACCAAATACCAAAAATATAAAGCACAATAATTTTTTCATAGTATACATAAACCTCTTACTTCCATTTATAAATATCGGATAACATCTCTAAATCTATTGCTCTTATTTCCTGTCTGTCATCTTCAGAAGGGTACATTATGCTCAAAATGTTTCCCGAATGAGGCAAACCTATTGCATGCCCGATTTCGTGAAGCATCACCGTATAAACATTGTCGTTACTCAATTGATGACCGGTTACTGTATTTTCTGCAATATAAATATCTGCATGAGAGTATGCATTGCCGACATAACGGGATTTTGTCAAACCAATTTCCCTGTCGGCATTTGGAATCACTTTTACAAATTTCACTTCGATTTGAGCATTTTTAGGATCGGTAACATAGACAAAAACTACCCTGTTATTTGTTTTTCTTGTCCATTCCTGAAATGCATGCTTCATCATAACAGTTCGTTTGTTATTTGCCGGAATGTATGTTTTTATCTTTGTGGGATAAGTCCACCTTGCGATTCCAAGCGATAATGCCGCAGGTACTGCAATTACCAAAAACAAAAACACCAAAAATAATCTTTTAACAATTTCTCTCATTGATTAATAACCTCGTTAACACAAATATAGTGTCGGCTATATTCCGAAAAACTTTAATATAATCATACAAACTTATTAAATCTTTACAAACAACAAGTCCAAAATAAGGTATAATAGGCTTGTTATGACAAACGAACTGACCACAACGGAAAATACAAAACCTGAAGTACGAAAAAAGTATGTCCTCAAAAAAAGAGAGGCTGTTAAAACAGACTACAAGGTTAATTATGAGGAAGACTTAAACGATGCACAGCTTTCAGCCGTTCAGTCAAAAGAAGGCCCGATTCTTGTCATAGCAGGTGCCGGCTCAGGGAAAACCAAAACGCTCACCTATCGTGTTGCAAGATTGATAGAAGATGGAATAAATCCTGAAAACATTTTACTTTTAACTTTCACCAAAAAAGCCGCATCCGAGATGCTTTCCCGTGCGACCTTAGTTCTTGACCAAAGATGTGAAAAAGTTGCAGGCGGGACTTTCCATTCGTTTGCAAATATCATTTTGAGAAAATATGCAGCACATCTTAAACTCAAAAATAATTTCACAATTCTGGATAAATCAGACTGTGAAGATATTATAAACCACATAACAGGTCAGCTTTATCCCAAAAAAGAGAAAAGATTTCCAAAGAAAGGAACCATTCACGAAATATATTCAAAAAGCGTAAACAAAGAAACACCCACAAAAAAAATTATACAAGACGAATTCCCGCAATTTGAACACTGCGAGGACAAAATTATTGAAATTCATAAAGCATATGTCATTTACAAAAGAGAAAACTCGGTTCTTGATTATGACGACCTGCTTTTGTATCTGAAATTACTGCTTGAAAATAATGACAATATTCGCAAAACACTTTCAAATCAGTACAAATACATAATGGTTGATGAATATCAGGATACAAATACATTACAGGCTGATATTATAAAACTTTTATCTTCCGAACACAACAATATTATGGCTGTCGGGGATGATGCTCAAAGTATTTATTCTTTCCGAGGAGCAAATTACAGAAATATTCTGGACTTTCCGAAGATGTTTAAGGATACAAAAATAATAAAACTTGAACAGAATTACAGAAGCACCCAAAATATTCTTAAACTCACAAACACTATTATCTCAAGAGCAAAAGAAAGTTTTTCAAAAACACTGTTTTCAAATATCACGTCACCCGTTATGCCGGCACTGATTTGTGCCAAAAACACCCAGATGGAAGCCGATTTTATCTGCCAGAGAATACTTGAGCTTTTGGATGAGGATATACCGCTTTCAGACATTTGTGTTTTGGCAAGAAACTCGAGAATGTCATACTCTCTTGAAATTGAACTTTCAAAACGTGCAATTCCGTATCAAAAATTTGGCGGGCCAAAATTTATGGAAACTGCACACGTCAAAGATATTGTTGCTCACCTCAGGGTTATTTTGAATCCTGATGACATTATAAGCCTTAACAGAATTCTGCTTTTACTGAAAGGTGTCGGAGCATCGACCGTGAACAGCGTAATTCCGGTGATAAAAGGTCAGTTAAATCCGGATGTAAAACTCCTGCCGTCAAAAAAAGTGGATAGTATTATGCCAATGCTAAAGACTCTGGACAGATTACGTCACAAAATTCAGACCAAAAGTCCGGCCGAATTAACAGAAGAAGTTATAAGTTATTACCGTCCGATTTTGAAAGATAAATATGATGATTTTAATAAGCGTGAAAAGGATTTGGAACATTTGCAATATCTTGCGGGACAGTATTCAAATCTGGAAGATTTCATAAGTGATTTGGCTCTTGAGCCGCCGGACGCCAGTGTTGAAGGTATGTACAAGCGAAATTCCGATGACGAAGCTCTGACAATTTCCACAATCCACTCAGCAAAAGGGCTTGAATGGGATACAGTATTTATTATCGGTGCCGTTGACGGAAGATTTCCAAGCGCATATTCTTTCAATTCCGAAGAAGAAATGGATGAAGAATTGCGATTGATGTACGTAGCAACAACAAGGGCAAAAAACAACTTATATATTACATATCCGGTTGATATGTATGATTATTCTATGCAGATGGTTCTTTCAAAACCATCCAGATTTTTAGATAACATAGCAGACGACATATTGGAATACTGGGACATTACAGAGGAGTAGGGCAAACAGGTATGATAGTAAATATATACACAGACGGAGCATGTTCAGGTAATCCCGGCAAAGGTGGTTACGGAACAATATTAAGAGCAACCGACGATAACGGAAAAATTCACGAAAAAGAATTGACTGCCGGATACAAAAACACCACGAACAACAGAATGGAGCTTTTGGCAGTCATTGTCGGACTTGAAGCACTGAAAAAACCATGTGATGTCGAAATAACCTCTGATTCAAAGTATGTAGTTGATGCTTTCAATCAAAACTGGGTTGAGGGTTGGATTAAAAAAGGCTGGAAAGGCGCAAACAAGCAGCCTGTCAAAAATAAAGATCTGTGGGAGCGTCTGCTTAAAGCAAAAGAGCCTCACAACGTAAAATTTATCTGGATAAAAGGACATGCCGGCCACGAGTTTAACGAACGCTGCGACAAAATGGCAGTAGCATCTTCCAACGGTGAAAATCT
>JAFYDY010000034.1 GCA_017544545.1 bacterium | reverse complement strand
GCCGTTTGCTATCGGACCGGATAAATCAGCAGACAAATTACTGATAACCAAATCCATATCCTTTATTGATATATCCGAAACATTTACTGTTCCTTTCATATTCGGATTCATTGGATTGCCCGTTAAAACGATATTGCCTAATCCTGTTATATTAGATTTTGGAATACCCCAAATCGGGAAAGATATTGTGTTCGGCACCGAAATATTTATATGCAAATTCGGTTCGGAATACAGCTTTGTAACATTTCCAGAGGCCGTTGCCAAAGTTGTTTTAGAATTTGACAACGTCGTATTCGAAAGGGACAAGGTATCTCCGTTCACTTCAATATTTGAATGTATCTTTGTTTTCTGCCCCTTTAGAGCAGCTACATCAATTATAGATATGTAATTATTGGGATCAGCCGTCAAGTCGGCAACTATATTTTGGACTTTTGCATTACCGGTAACGCCGATTTTTACAGGCATCTGACCTTTGTAGGAAATTAAACTAGTAAACTCTTTTGGCAAAAATGCGGCAACACCTGAACTTTGGATAGCTCCCGTTGCGGACAAATTGATTGCCATTTTATCGTTCATATAATCTTTTATATTTCCTTTTACATCAACTCTTGAATTATTCAGCATCACGTACAGATTCTGAAATTTTATAATATCCGGATCTACGATAATACTCCCTTTAGGTACCGTAACATTTGCACCCGGAACGCCAACACCAAAGGAATTGACATCAATATTGCCGCTTGCGGTTTTTCCGTTATATATGAATTTTGCCAACGCATTTGCCAAAGTAATACGAGCAGCTCCGGGTTTATTATAAATATTTACCCCTTCAACCGAAGCGTTAATCTCAGGCTTTATCTCAAGAAGTTTACCCTTTAAAACTGTATTTAGAGATAAAACTCCGGAATTAACATTGTTATCTTTCAATAAACCGGTCTGCCCTATGGCAACCAAAAGACCTTTAATGGAAAGTTTATCTGCAGTTAATTTCAAATCAGCCGTAGAATCTGCTAAAATAGTTCCTGCGAGGTTGAGAGGCTGACCATATATGGAGAACCCTGCACGTTTGATATTAACAGCATTACCTTCAAAATTTACATCTGCTGAAATATTTTTTATACTGACGTTATAAAGCCCGTAATTCACTGTTGCTGGCAATATTTTTAAATATCCTGCCGATTCAACCTTTTTTAAATCAGATTTAATATTAAAATCTGCATCTATCCCGCCTGTTGCACTAAGAGTGTTTAAATCATTAATATTAAAAGAACTTGCGATACTATCTGCAAGATCTACAATGTTTTGGAATTTAGCATTTGACTTAACATTCAAATCTATTTTTTTTCGCCTGCCGTTATCAATATTTCCGCTTATGACAGTTTTTTCATTTTTATCAAAAGAAGTGAATATATTTGAAGAAAGTATGGTTTCATGATTTTTAAATTTTATATCCAGATTACTTTTCGGAAGAGATTTTCCATCAACGGCAACAGTAACTCCATCAAGTACAAGATGCCCGTTCAATTTTGGAGATTTTGTATCACCTTCAACTTTTATATCTGTTGTTACATTTGCCGCCAATTTGTTTGAGTTAATTTTTTCAAGAATGTCTATAAACTGTGACAAAGATATGTTTTCAAGTGGATTTTCCTCGTTCGCAGCTTCTTCATCCAATACAACATCCTGTGGGAAAACAAGGTCTTGCAGCTGCAAATTCGGCATAATACGGTTATCAACCTTTAGGTCAAAATTTGAAATAAGGGCATCATCAAAAGTTAATTTACCCTTTGATGAAAATTTAACTCTCTTATCCAGAACGAAATTAGTTACTTTAAAATCCTCACCTTCCATAAAGTACGAGCGATCGGTTCTCATATCGATTACTGCCAAACGGTACGAATTGACATAAATGCTCGGCAGATTATTGGACAATTTCAACCCAAATGGCATATCAAAGGATTTTTTAGGTTTGTTCTTTTGCTCCGGCAAATAATCAAGAAGCTGAAGTCTGCCATCTTTTTTTACGATAATGTCTGCATAAACAGAATCAGAAAACAGGCTGTCCAGCTGCACTTTTTTACGCAAAACAGGAATAAGTGAAAGTTTTACTCCGGTATCTTTTGCGTAGAAAAACGGCTTTTCACTGTCCGGAACAGCAATCTTTATTTCTTTAACTTTTATACCGGCTGCAAAATTCCACGAAGTAACAAGGGTGATACCTGACAATTCAGCTTTGAATCCGGTATTTTCTTTGATTATTGAAGTAATCATATCACGCTTTGCATTCAAAATAGGTGAAACTATCACCGGAGCGAGTAAAAAAAGTGCATACAAAACTATAATAAAGCTACATAAAAAAATGCCGCATTTTTTCAATTTATTCATAATACCCCTGAAATTTTACTGTAACTAAACCTGAGATTATATTAGCACGAAATTTAAAATTTACCAATATTTTTCACAAACGAAACAGCATCTTCTTTCGTTAGTACAGTCCCTGAAATCTGGGCCTCTTTTAATTCGTTCATAATTTCGCCCAAACGTTTTGACGGAGTTATATTCAGCATTTTCATAACCTCATTGCCGTCAAGCAATTTCGGAAGCGGGGCTAGAGAATCCTTAACCTCATGATAATAATTAAGTAATTTATCGAGTGAGGTGATATTATCTTCAACCATTTCATCCGTAACAGCTTCCCCTCTTGCAGAGAATCTGTCTGCCTTTGCAATAAGAATATTATCTATAACATTATCTTCCGAATGTCTGATAAAACGCATCATAACCTTCTCATTCATCTCGGGGGCACAAACAACTGATGAAGGGTACATATGATTTTTTATAATGTATGAAATATACTCAATCTGCTTATTTGAAAAACAAAGATTCTTCAAAATCGGGACACACATCTTTGCGCCGACATCCTCGTGTTTTATAAATCTGTGTCTGCCTGTATCTTCCTCTATTGTCCATGTTGAAAACTTGCCGATATCGT
This sequence comes from bacterium, assembly GCA_017544545.1. Classification (GTDB taxonomy): domain Bacteria; phylum Cyanobacteriota; class Vampirovibrionia; order Gastranaerophilales; family Gastranaerophilaceae; genus Zag111. The sequence continues at coordinate 6,326 of JAFYDY010000034.1, read as the reverse complement.
GCATGAATGCAGCAAGTCTTAAATGTGCAAGTCTTGAAAACCCGCCGAAATCAACACTATCCATGTGCTCTTTTACGGATTCTTTCGAAGCCTTGTACAAAACGCCTATTTGCCTTACTGTTTCTATACTGTGATCAAACAGATTAAGGTGATGATGCAAATTCGGAGGAACCTGTTTTAACTCTTTCACAAAAGGAAACAGGAATTCCAACAGTCCGCATTCATCCATCTTTTGCAATGCAAGGTAACAATACTCACCGTCAAACAGTTTCATAAGTTCGTATTCAACACGTTCTTTTGCCGGCTTTGAAATCATTTCCGAATATTTTTTTAAAATCGAAAATAATTCCTCGTCAATTTCAAAACCCAAGACAGAATAAAACCTGAACACACGAAGTATTCGCAAGGGGTCATCAACAAAATTTTGCTCACTGATTGCTTTTAAATTTTTATTTTCAACATCGGAAACATACGGCACACACACCTGCGGGATTTCTCCCGTTCTGATATTTACGGCAATAGCATTTATGGTGAGGTCCCGTCTTTGGATATCTTTTTCCAATGAATTTTCAACAGGGTTTGTAATATCCAGATAATTTATTTTATCCTTTAAAACAATTCTGTATATTTTATTTTCCTCATCAAGAGGAATCCAAACTCCGTCCAGGAATTCTGCAACACGGCGAGAGAATGTATCTGCATCTTCATCAGCAACTATCAAATCTCTGTCGGTATAATCCTTCCCTAACAAGATATCTCTGACAGAGCCGCCAACGAGATACAGTTCATTTTCAAAAAATGAAGCAATATTATTTAATATCGGATCGTCTTTAATCCTATTTGTTAAAGTTTGAATATTCATAAATAATATTTCCCAATCCAACGGTCACAGCCGTTTCTGCACGCAAAATCAAATCACCGAGCGTTAGCATTTCAACACCTGAAGATTTGAACATATCAAATTCTCTTTGAGAAAAACCACCTTCCGGACCAATCACCACCAAAAGCTTATCGCCTTTTCTTAAAGGTTTTTCACGGAATGATTCTCTTATCGTTTTAGATGCTATTCTTTCACAGAATACTATTATTTTATCAAAGTTCTTAGATACAATAAGTTCTTCAATCTTTGCAATAGGATACATTTGCGGGATTTGCGCTCTTTCGCACTGCTTTGAAGATTCATACATTATTCTTTGCCACTTTGGTATTTTTTTCTCAATGGCGGATTTATTTAAAGCACAATTATCGGTGCAAACGGGATATATACCTGCCACACCAAGCTCTGTCGCTTTTTCTGTAATGAAACTTTGAGCATCAGAACGCAACGGGCTTTGCGCCAAATATAGTTCAAAATCAAGATCTCTTTTACTGGGATAAGATTTTTCTATTTTTGCAAAAATCTTTGAGCCGGTAATTTCTGATATTACGGACTCATACTGAATCTTATTTTCATCAATCAGCAAAAGAGATTCTCCGGTCCTTGCCCGCAAAGAACGTGCAATATGCTGATAGTTTTCCCTGTCGGAAATTTCAGCAACATTGTCTGATATTTGATCTGATTTTATGAAAAAATGCGGCATAGATTATCCTTTTGTTATATGCCAAATTGTACCATAAAATATAAAATATTAAGCAATCTCATCAAAAGGGGATATCTCCGCTTTTTCAAAAGATGAATTTATAATATCAGGGTGTGATTTTTTATCAATAAGACCTTTTGTAATATCAATACTTGAAACATATATTTCATCTGTTTGAGATCTGTATGCCACAGAAACAGGATTTTTTGAGTTTTTAAGAAAAGAGGTAGGGATATTTGCTTCCTTCATCAGAGATTTAAATTTATTATAAATATCCAAACTCTTTTCGGTATTTTTTGAGCCCACGACCAAAGCCTGTAAATCAGGTCTATTCAGGCCGAAATTATTTCTGAGAAATTCTCTGACATAAAGAAAACAATGATTGACCGAACTCTCGGGATTCAAATGCATTAGTACGGCTTTTTGACCGTCGGTAATAAGGCAGGCTGTACAATCAGCAATATCTCTTGTATAAACATCTTTGCGAACAAGGCTTTGAGCAATACCCCAGGGAAATTTAACGTGACTTGCGCCGCCAATAACACTTGTAATATTTCCGAATTGAGATATTGACACAGGAACTATTCTGGAGGTAAAAGATACTTCTGTCATATAAGAATACAAAACTGATAAATATATTTTTTGCTATCAGTCTAAAATAATTTCTTTTTCATTTTTGTAAGTTACATACCCCAAATTTGCACCCGGTGGCTTTCTTAAATATTTTCTTTTGGTATAAATAACGCCGATTTTTGACGAATCCTTAACTGATGAATATTCTTTGGCAAGTTTTGCACACTTTAAAATAAGTTCATCAGAAATTTTTTGTGTTTTTAAAAGCACGTGAGAACCTGCATTGTTATGCACATGAAACCATAAATCCTCATCTGATGCGAGTTTTGAAATTATATAATCATTTTGTTTATTGTTCTTGCCAATATAAATTCTTGTTTGATCTTCCTGTTCCAGACAGGTAATTTGAGAAACAAAATTTTTGTCATTTTTTACAGGTGTTACATCTTCGTCAAGTTCAGGTAAAATCTGCTCTAAATCTTCAATGTTCTGAGCCTGATTAATCGAATACAGGATTTGCTCGTAATAATCTTTTTGGGCATTTTGAGCAGCTATAAGCTCCGTTAATTTTACCTTTGCATTTTTAGATTTGTTATACAACTTGTAATATCGATTTGCATTTTCTTTAACAGTTTTTGCAATGTCAAGTGGGATTGAAATCGTCTTATTATTTTCATAATCATACACCTCGGCAGCATCAGTATAATCCTTTAAATTGTAAAGATTTGCCATAAGTAAATCTCCATACAACCTGTAAGTATCCGATTTTTCATCCGACAACAATTTCTGTTCCATACGATGCGTTGAATTCAAAATCTTTGTCCGAAGACGAGCTGCCTTTGTTTTCAGTTTATTTTTAAGCTCATCGTACTTATATTCATAAATAAAGTCTGAGTAATAATTATCAATCAGAGCATTTTTACTTTCCTGCGACGCGAACTCAACCACCAGACTCTTAAAGCTATTGCTACCCTTGGTGTTGTGAGGAGGATAAATGTACGGGATTCCTCCATATACTTCTCTTTTTCGGCTCTTATCCGCACCGACATTATGAGCACATCCGATTATTATTCCGGTGTCAGCATTATACAAAATAATATTTGAATGTTTGCCCATAAGCTCAATCGCAAGACATAAATAGATTTTATCCCCCATTTCGTTATATGTTTCTACATAAAATTCTAATATTCTTTCATCTTCAACCTGATTTACTTTTGATATTTTTGAATTTTCAAGATACTTCCTCAAAAGCATACAAAACATAGGAGGCTGCTTCGGAATTACCAAATGCTTTTTAGCGTAATTTTTTTCACTCGTAAAGCAAACATGATAAAATTTTGGTTGAATGTTTATGTACAAAGGTAATGAGACGCCATTTTTACGCAGGGTCAAGATAAATTCACGCCTTGTCGGCTGCTGAATTTTATTTATCCTTGCACCTGTAATAAAGCTGTATTGCTCATCAATAAAAGCTTTTAATGTTCGTATATCAAAAGTTATCATAAAATTAATTTACCAAAGACGATATTTGTTGTCCATCACATATTTTTGTGATATGTTTTATAAAAAGAGGATTTAATATATGGAAAGCAGAGAAAAACGAGAAGCTGAAGTTACGGAAGAACACAGTGTAGAAGAAGAACAATCAGCTCCTGTAAGCGAAACACAAAATAACAATACAACGCCACAAGCAGAACCGGACACTTCAGAAACCGAAGAACCGGAAAACCTTGATTTAGATAAAGTCAGAATAATGGTTGCTACATCTGACAAAATTATATCCGGAGATTTACAACTGCCGGCAATGGGAGTTACAGAAAATCCTACAGCAGAAAGCTTGTTATTCTATGCACTAAACTGTGGGCATCAATTCATAGCTCTCAGAGATTGCAGCATAATGGATAAAGATAACACTGAATTTGAACCCGAGAGAGTAAAATTCTATGTTATCAATATCAATATTGTAGAATCATGCAGAATCGTACCAAAGGATAGCAGAAAGGCTTCTGCAAACAGACAATACAACATGAATGAAATGATATAAATAGGCAAAAAGGAAATATAGAAAATGATTAAAACAAAATTTAAAGATCACGAATGCGGAAAGCTTAATCTTTCTAACGTCGGAGAAACAATTACCCTGTCCGGTTGGGTTTCTACAATCAGAGACTTGGGTGGTATATTGTTTGTTGAGTTGAGAGACAGAAGCGGATTTTTCCAAATAGTTGCAAATCCGCAAATCAATCCGGACATACACAAAGTTTTGGAGCATGTTCGTTCCGAATACGTTATTAAGGTAAGCGGCCCTGTTACCAAAAGACCTGAAGAAACATACAACGAGAAATACCCGACAGGGCAGGTTGAGATGTATCCGACAACTATTGAAATTTTGTCGGAAGCGAAAACTTTACCTTTTGTTTTGGACGATGAAAACGTATCTGAAGATGTCAGACTAAAATACAGATATCTTGACCTGAGACGCGAACCGATGCTTTCAAAACTTGTTATGCGTCACGATATAGTACAGGCAATCAGAAGCTATATGAACAGTCTGGACTTTTTAGAAGTTGAAACACCTATTTTGATTAAAACAACTCCGGAAGGTGCAAGAGATTACCTTGTTCCGTCACGAGTTCAGGAAGGCAAATTCTATGCACTTCCTCAATCACCGCAAATTTTCAAACAGTTATTGATGGTTGGCGGGATTGAAAGATATTATCAAATCGCAAAATGCTTCAGAGATGAAGACTTGCGTGCAGACAGACAACCTGAATTTACTCAGGTAGATATTGAAATGTCCTTTGTTGAACAACAGGATGTTATCAATGTGGTTGAAGGTCTGATTGTTGAAGCATTCAAAGCAGCAGGAGTTGAAGTTAAACCTCCGTTTATTCAGATGCCATGGCAGGAAGCTATGGACAGATTCGGTTCTGACAAACCTGATACAAGATTCGGACTTGAATTATTTGATATAGGCGACATTATTCTGCAATCAGAATTTCAAATTGTAAAAAATACTCTTGAAAACGGCGGCATCGTCCGTGGCATAAGAATCCCCGGAGGTGCAAGCTATTCAAGAAAAGAAATTGACGATATTACAAAATTGGCTGTATCATTTGGGGCAAAAGCTCTTGCAAATATCATCTATCTTGAAGACGGCACGGCAAAATCTCCTGTTTTGAAATTCGTAACGGAAGAACAGGCAAAAGCAATCCAAGAAAGAGCAGGCGCTCAGGCTGGCGATATAATATTCTTTGTTGCTGACAAACCAAAACTTGTTTATGACATTATGGGCAGATTGAGATTACACTTCGGTAAATCTCTTAACCTCATTGATGAATCAAAACACGCACTTCTTTGGGTCGTTGACTTCCCGATGTTTGAATGGAGTGATGAAGAAGGCAGATTTATGGCAATGCACCACCCGTTCACCTCACCAAACCTTGAAGATTTGGACAAATTAGACAGTGGGGATTTGGGCAACGTTAAATCTATCGCATACGACATTGTTTATAACGGAACAGAATTAGGCGGCGGCTCTGTCAGAATCCACTCATCAGAAGTTCAGAAGAAAATCTTTAAGGCTTTAGGATTGACAGAAGAAGAAGCAACCGAAAAATTCGGATTTATGGTTAATGCTCTGCAATACGGAACACCACCGCACGCAGGTTTGGCTATCGGTTTAGACAGACTCGTTGCACTATTGGCAAGAACCGACAGTATCCGTGATGTTATTGCGTTCCCGAAAAACGCAGCAGCAAAAGACTTGATGTCAGATGCTCCGGGCATTGCATCAATTAAGCAGCTCCGCGAATTGCATATTAAAAGTACGGTTAATCCGAACAACTAATAATAAATACAAATACTAAAAGACCTCCCTTATACTTCAGGGGAGGTTTTTTACATTTACCCCTTTACTCTTGAAAACACTTCAACATCTACATCATCAAAGGTATTTGTATTAAAATACGCACACGATGCAACCATGGAAGCATTATCCGTACAATACTTCATCGGAGGGGCAAAAACTTTGTATCCGTCATTTTCTAATGCAAAAACCTTTTTACGAATCTCAGAATTTGCAGCAACACCACCTGCGATAACAACTTGTTTATATCCACGTTCTTCCAGAGCTTTTCTTAACTTTTTCACAAGAGTTTTTGAAACACATTC
>JAFYDY010000033.1 GCA_017544545.1 bacterium | reverse complement strand
GTTCTGTTTGATGAGATAGAAAAAGCTCACCCTGATGTGTTTAACATAATGCTTCAAATCTTTGATGACGGGCGTTTGACAGATTCAAAAGGCAGAACGATTGATTTTAAGAACACTCTGATTATTATGACAAGTAATATCGGCAGCGATATAATTCTGGAAAATACTCTGAATGCAATGTTGTCACCGGAACAGTACAACGATACAAAAGAACAGGTATTGGAAACCTTGCGTTCACGTTTCAAACCGGAATTTTTGAACAGGATTGATGAAACAATCTTCTTCCGTGCATTAACTCTGCCGCAATTGAGTAAAATTGTTGATATCCAGATGGATTATCTGCGCAAATTGCTCAAAGATCAGGAACTTGATTTCGTCATAACAGATGATGCAAAAGAATTTCTTGCAACACAGGGCTTTAATCCTGTATATGGCGCAAGACCATTAAAAAGAGTAATTCGCCAAATGGTTGAAAACCCCTTGTCTAAAGAACTTTTGTCTCAAAAATACTTAAAAGGCGATACCGTTAAAGTTGATCTTGATGATGACAAAATAGTCTTTTCAAAAGAATAATTATTCTCTCATCTTATAATAATCAAGACGGGCGGACATTAGATGTCCGCCCGATTTTATATAATGAACTAAGAAACTTCAAATAAAATTGGTTTTAAGCGAGTAATGCTTCTACTATTTTTGCATTTGTTTCGTTGCGTTGTTTACTCAGAAGATATTTTTCAAGTTGTTTTTGGATGTCTTTTTCCGATGGGTTGGAATATTCAACATCGTAGGTTTCGATATAATTCTTCAAAGTAATCATTTCGTAAGCTTTTTTCATTGTTAAATCCCCTGTCAAATTTAATTCCCTTACATATATATAAAAAATTTTTGTATTAAAAAATTGCGTACAAAGTATATAAAAAATATGTAACTATTTACAAAAAGTTACATTATGTCAAAAATAATCTTTTATGCACATTATATCAGCATTAACAAAAGGAGAAATTTTTATGGAAATAGAATCAGGCCCTTATTTGCCGTATGAAAATGTAAGATCAAATGCGTATTGGACAAGAGTTCATTTTGATACGCAATTGTGGCCGGATATTGACGGTGCGGCACACTATAGAAAACATATCCAAGATTGTATAGATAACCCGACAGTCGGCCTTTTGGCAAGAAAAAAATATATTACTGGTCCGAGGATGAATTATCCGGATTTTGCGTGGCGCAACAGAAAAATTATGGAAAACGATAAAGGAATTGAAAGGGCTCTAAAATATCTTAATGGCGTAGTGAACGCTCTGTACCCCAAAACAAAATATCTAAGAGAATATATAATAGATAAAAATAGAGTGGTACTGGATGAAGTATTGTCTTGCAAGGGGTATAGTCATTTCGACAAACTGATGATTGCACTAAAAAAGCTTCATATAAGATAAGATAGTTATAATTACCTGATAATCGCGATTTCGGTCGCGATTATTTTTTTGTTTGTAACATTTTCTTAACATAAGCCAAAAAATATTAAAGTTTTTTCAAAAGCTGCCGATATACCTAATATAACAAAACGAATCTAATTTCCTCCTTTTCCCCTACTACTATAACTAACCTACTAAATTCGGAACCGCAAGGTTCCTTTTTTATTGGCGGGGGTAAATGTATAGCAATTCGTCATTCTGAGCGTTAGCGAAGAATCTCAAGGTTATGGAATTTGTTTAGTCGTTGCGATTCTTTTTAAACTCAAAATAAAGCATCAGCCCCCAGATTAAAACTGCAGCCGGTGCAAAAAATACTATTCTCGGGTTGTAATTATATGCACCCTGAAAATCGAATCGGCTCAATGCCGCAAAAGCTCTTGTCAATCCACACCCCCAGCATTCGTGATTTGTAAGCCATTTGATAAGGCAAAAATGTTTCAGGTGTAAAGATGCCAAAATATTTGCCAGTATAAGTCCCCATATTGGCAAGGTTAGAATAGTTATTCTGCGTATTTTTCTTACAATTTCTTTTTTCATAATTTTAATAAATGAGCCGTACCGCTGTGCGATACGACCCATTCAAAATGTTTGTTACGGATTAAAATCCTGAAGGTGTTACAGCACCCGCACCTGCTCCTGCTCCGGCGCCTGAAATAGCTGCAAAAATAGCTGCTGTTACAACACCAAAGTATAAAATACCAAACAGGATACCAAGAATAATTAATGCCAGTAAGACATAACCTAACCAAGGTATTCTTTCATAAAGATCGCTTCCGTCTTCATTTTGCCATTTGCCAAGGGAAATCATAATAATGTCAAAAACTGTCCAAGGTATTGATATTATAGCACCGCATCCGGTGATTGTTAAAATTGCCATTGCCCATGCAGTACCTTGTTTACCTGTGTAAAAACGGTGTGCACCATAAATCCCAAATGCCCATGCAAGCATCATTGTCGCAACCCAGTTTTTACCTCTTAGTTGTTGTGTTTCTACTGCTTCCATCTGAAGTCTCCTTTCATCTTCCACTACAAAATAACCCACTAGGATTATACAAAAATTCTAAATATAAATATCCTCTTTGTAATCATACAAGAAGTTGATTATTTGCCTGTGGAACCGAATCCGCCGGCACCTCTGACTGTTTCTGTCAGTTCTGCAACAACTTCAATTTTTGCCTGCTCATATTTTGTAATAACCATTTGAGCAATTCTTTCTTGCGGTTCGATGGTGTAAGCTTCATTCGAAACATTTACGACAGCCACGCAGACTTCCCCTCTGTAATCTTCATCAATTGTTCCGACACAGTTGATTAAGGTGATACCGTGTTTGATTGACATTCCCGAACGTGGTCTGATTTGAGCTTCATATCCATGTTCAAGTTCAATTTTTAAACCTGTCGGAATCAGTTTTCTTTCCAGCGGCTTTAATTCAATCGGTTCATCAATAGCTGCACACAAGTCCATCCCGGCGGCACCGTCAGTTTTATATTCCGGTAAAACCTTGTTATGTGGTAATCTTTCAATTTTTAATATTGTCATATATCCCCCTCTGTTTTTAATCAACATAAAATACTTTTGCTGTCACTGATTATATCATGAAAGTTTATTATTAGTTTGTTATCATTGACAAAAAATAAAAAAACACTACAATAACTTGTATGACGGTCTTTATAATAATACTGGTACTAATTTGTTTATTGTTGGTATTGAGAGCTAACGAATACAAAAATTGTTATGACGAGCTTTATTACGTATTCCAAAATCGTGGCTTAAATCATCAGCATGCAAAAAAGAAGGCTATACAATATTGCATCTTATATCTTTTCATGAAGGCGATTTACTGGAAAGGTTTTCGCTATTTCAGACGATACGAAGAATTTGTATATGATGTTGAACACAATACTTTTGGCAAAAGTGTTGCGGAATATTTACTCTTTCTGCTTGCCATTATGGGTTTTGGTATGTTAATTTATCTGTTCAGAACGCTTTTTCATTAAACAAGCGATACTATGATACCGGAGCCAAGCTCTTTATATCGTTTTCAACTTTTGCCAAAATTTCATCAAGTTTTGACGAATCTTTAACGCCGCCTTGTGCAAAATTAGGACGTCCGCCTCCGTTTGCACCTGTTGCTCTTGCTATTTCGCCAACGATTTGTCCTGCATTAACTCCTCGTTTTATAAAGTTGTCAGAAACTTTTACAGCAACGGTTGTTTCACCTGCAAGCACCACAATGCTGTCCCCAAGTTTGTTTGACAAAAATTCCAAACCGACTTTTATGGCATTAGCATTAACTGCAACTTTTGTGATGAACAATTTACCACCATCAATATCCTGAGCTTTTGATATAAAGGTTGAGAATTTATTTCTTGCATTTTCTTCTTCAAGTTTTTCAATTTTCTTCTGAAGCTCACGGTTTTCATCAGTTAATTTATCAACTCTTTCAACTACTTCATTAAAGTGTGATTTGAATTTTGTTGAAAGTTTATCAAGTTCGGATGATTTTTCATTCAGATATTCAAGCGCAGCTTTTGAAACAAAAACTTCTATACGTCTTGTTCCTGCGGCGATTGCACTTTCCGAAACGATTTTAACCAATCTTAAATCCTTCAGTTCTCTTGCGTGAGTTCCTGCGCAAAATTCTTTAGAAATGCACTCTCCGTCTTTGACGATAGATACAACACGGACGGTATCTCCGTATTTTTCCCCGAACAGTGCCGTTGCACCGGTCAGTTCGGCTTCTTTGATACCCATAACTTGTGTCTCAATTTTATATCCTTCGCCAATTTGGGCATTCATTATGTTTTCAACTTTTACAATTTCATCTGCCGTCATAGCTCTCGGGAAGGTAAAGTCAAATCTCATACGGTTTTCATCAACATATGAACCTGCCTGCTTAACCTCATCACCCAAAACTTTAACCAGTGCTGCCTGCAGCAAATGGGCTGATGTGTGGTGAACACGAATTTCTTCACGTCTTGCAACATCTATTTTTGCAACAACTTCTTTTCCTATCAAATCATCGCCGTTAATAACTTTGCAGCGGTGAACGTAAAGGTCATTCACTTTAAATGTAGTAAGAACTTCCAGCTTAATTTCCTGTCCACCTTTTGCGTCTTCTATAATTCCGCTGTCGCCGACCTGACCGCCGCATTCTGCATAGAACGGGGTTTTATTAAGTGCAACATCAACATAACCGTCACCCTCAATTATTCCCAAAATTTTGGCGCTGCATTCGTTTTCTGTATAGCCCACAAATTCTGTTGAGCCAATTTCACGCTCAAGGTTTGCATATTTGATATCACCTGTTACGGAAATTTTGGCAGTTGCTGCTTTTGCACGGTCTTTTTGCTCCTGCATGGCAACCTTATAACCGGCTTCATCAACTTTTAAGCCGTTTTCTTCCGCTATTTCTTTTGTCAATTCAAGCGGGAAACCGAAGGTATCGTACAGTCGGAAGGCACTTTCGCCGTCAATATCTTTTTTAGCCGAGATAAATTCATCAAGAAGTTTGTACCCTCTGTCTAATGTTTTGTTGAATCTTTCTTCTTCGGCTTTAATTGTGTCTATGACTTTTTGTTTGTTTTTAACAAGCTCGGGGTAAGCTTCGCCATAGTGTTTTACAATGACATCAACCAGTTTGTACAAAAACGGTAAATCCATACCCAAAATTTTGCCGTGACGCAGAGCGCGTCTCAAAATCATTCTCAAAACGTAGCTTCTGCCTTCGTTGCCCGGTATTACACCGTCTGAAATCAGGAAGGTTACACATCTTGCGTGGTCTGTTATGATACGCAGAGAGATGTCTGTTTTTTCTGATTTTTTGTACGGAACGCCGCTCATTTTTGAAACTTCGTCCATAATCGGTTTTAGCAAATCTGTTTCAAAGGTTGAAGCAACGCCCTGACAAACCATTGTAATACGTTCCAAACCCATACCGGTATCAACGTTTTTCTTTTCCAGCGGGGATTGGTTGCCTTCTTCATCTTGGAAAAGCTCGGTAAATACGAGGTTCCAGATTTCAACCCATCTGTCGCATTCGCAGGTATCTATCCCGCAATTTGGGTGACCGCAGCTGTATTGTTCACCTAGATCATAGTGGATTTCAGAACATGGCCCGCAAGAACCTGATGCTCCCGGAGGACCCCAGAAGTTGTCTTTTTTGCCTTTACGCTTAATACGTTCTGCCGGAACGCCTATACTTCTCCAGATTTCAAATGCTTCGTCGTCTGTTTCAAAAATAGTTATCCAGAGTCTGTCTTTATCGAGTTTCAGAACTTCCGTAACAAATTCCCACGCCCACGGAATAACTTCTTTTTTATAGTAATCACCGAAAGAAAAGTTACCTAACATTTCAAAAAATGTGTGGTGACGGGGGGTTCTTCCGACATTTTCAATGTCAGAATCTTTGCCGCCGGCTCTGGCACACTTTTGGCAGGAAGTTGCACGTGCCGGATCATAGGGACAATCCTGAATTCCCAAAAATATGGGTAAAAATTGCAGCATACCGGCTGTTGTCAATAGTACAGTCGGGTTATCAGGCACAAGGCTTGAACTTTCCACAACAGTGTGTTGTCTTTTATCTTTAAAATAGTCTAAATATAATTTTCTTATTTCGTTTCCTGACAGCATTTGTCTAATCCCTCTTAATATAGTCTTTCTGATTAGATTATATAATAAACAAGGGCGATTGCAATTAAGATATTTAAAACAGATTATTTTTACCGGCAAAGTATGCGGCGACGATTCTGTTTTTTAGATTGAATTTGTGTAGAATGGATACGATGTGAAATTTTACTGTGTGGCTGCTGATAAAAAGTTTCTTTCCTATTTCTGTGTTGCTATAACCCTGACATACGAGCTTTAAAATGAGTTTTTCTCTTGGTGTTAACAGGTTAACATCTATCATAAAATCACCTCCACAGATTAGTATAAAGGTATATTTTATAAAAACCTTAATGATATTTCCGTTTTTAAAAATTTTTGATTTTTTTATGGGAAAATTAAACTTGCAAGAAAATATTTTCGTGATAATATG
>JAFYDY010000006.1 GCA_017544545.1 bacterium | reverse complement strand
TCAATTTACCAAGTTTGATTTTTGCCAAATGAAGTTTTAAATCATTCGGAGTTCTTTGAATAGCTTCATTTACGTAGTCGTATGCAAGATATACGTCTTTGTTTGTTGTAAAATCACGGCTGTCTGCTGTGTCTTTTGCCATTTCATAGTATGTATTTGCCAACCCGATAATCGCAGGATTATTGAATTTAGCATCGCCCAACAATCTTGAATAGTATTCAAGAGCTTGTTGATATTTCTTAGTTTCCAAAGACATATTCGCAACTCTGTAAATACCTTCTTTATAGTTAGGATTCAAAATAATAGCGGTTTTTAATTCTTCCATAGCAAATTCGTGGTCTGCACGTCTTTCGTATACACCTGCAAGGTTAATATACGGACGAGAGTTTTCAGGTTTTACATAAATTGCTTTTTTGAAAGAATTTATTGCAGCCGGTTGGTTACCTTGTTTCAGGTATAATTCACCTTGAAGGTTCCATCCCGGAGAAGATTGCGGATTGATGTGAAGTGAGTGGTTCAACCAAGTCAATGCTTTGGTATAATCCCCTCTTTTTGCTTCAACCTGACCCATATGGTACATTGATGTCGGGTTGTGAGAGTTACATTTCAAAGCCTGCAAATAGTATTTTTCAGCTTTGTCCAGATCACCTTCCAACATTGCAATATTACCTAAGTTATCATATGCCGGAGCAAAGTTCGGGTTGTTCTTTAAAGCAACTTTGAACAATTCTTCAGCATCTTTTTTGTTACCCAACTTCAATGTTGCAACACCCATAGCATTGTATGCTTGGTAATATGTACTGTCTAACCCAACAGCTGTCACAAATTCTTTGATAGCTGCATTTGACAAGTTAGAAATATTTTTGATGTAATCAACGTCTGATGAAGTTTCACGCATAAGGTATACTAAACCTTGTGCATAGTGAAATTCAGGTTTGTTGGGGTATTTTGCTATCAATTTGTCTAACTCTGCCTGTGTAGGTGCCAATTTCCACTGTTTAGCTTGTGAAATCAATAATAAAGCCTTTGCATCCAAATCGTTGGGATTCTTCTCCAAAATAGCTTTTAGGCGTTTGTCAGCATCTTCGTAATTGTTATATTCAATAAGTCTGTCGATGTCCAGATAACTTTTTGAAACACCGGCTTTAATAGGTTCTTGAGCCGCAAACACATTAGGCGCACAAATCAGGCAAGATGTTAAAATCATTGATGTGACTAATAATTTTTTACAATTCATTTTTTCACCTACTTTTTTCATTAATAACTATTCTAATCTAATAAAAATATTGTATAATAGTAAACAGAAAAAAGCAACAAGGTTTACATATGGGAATAAATATAAAATCAAAACAAGATTTGGAAGATTTTAAGTCATATATAACGGTTGAAAAAAACTTTTCTGACCATACTGCAAAAGCATACTACGCCGATATTTTGGCCTATCTTATATGGCTTGATGAAACAGGATGTGAAGAGGTTAATTTGGAAAAAGTCAGAGAATATCTTCACCACATTCAGATATACAATTACAAAAAAACTACCCTCGCAAGAAAGATTGCTTCCCTGCGAACCTTCTATAAATACTTGCACAGAGAGAAAAAAGTGGAAACCAACCCTGCCGTAAACCTAATATCCCCCAAACGACCTAAGTCGTTGCCAAAATTCATCACAATGGAGGAGATAGAACAAATCTTAAACAACATTAATATCGACACACCTGCAGGATACCGAAACCGTACAATTCTCGAACTTTTATGGGCAAGCGGTATGCGTATATCAGAGCTCAGCGGGCTTAATTTCGGGAACTTAAATCTCGAAAATAATGAAATAACCGTTTTTGGTAAAGGCGCAAAAGAACGTATTATTCTGATTACCGACAGGGCAAAAACTTATCTGCAAAATTATATAAACACTGTCAGACCACTTGTGGCAAAGGATTACACCCTTCCGCCGGTCAATGATGAATCACCTGTGTTCATAAACAAAACAGGTTATCGTCTGCAGCCGAAAACGGTGCGCAACGTCATAAATGAGACAGTTGAAAAAATTGAACTGCCCAAACACGTTACTCCCCATATGTTTCGCCATAGTTTTGCCACACACCTTATAGAAAACGGTGCGGATTTGAGGGTTGTTCAGGAGCTTTTGGGACACGCAAGTATTTCAAACACCCAAATATACACCCACATTTCAACCCAGCATATGAAAGAGGTTTACAACGAAACCCACCCGAGAGCATGATTGTTAAGAAATTTTAATTTAACAGTGGGGCAGTCTCATTGAACATAATCATATGAAAATCCCCGGGAGTCATACCCGGATTTCGTTTCATAAACTTCTTAACATCAAATTTTTCAATATATTTGTCTATTTTCTGCAGAACTTTTTCGTTGTCTGCGTGTTCACTTTTCAGCTTTGCAAAATATTCTTTTGAAAGGTAAATAACATCATCTTCAGACAACTCCGGAAGCTCACTGATTTGAACTTCGTCCTGATCATCATCTTCAAGATAGCGCTTTTCTTCTTCTTTTTTCTGTTCCTGTCTTTGCTGCTTGTCCTGACTGGTTGAAAGCGCAGATTCTATTCTTTGCCCAAAAGGATTATTTACCGAATTAAACATAAAATTTTCTCCTATGTTTTTGCATGCAAACATCATGACGGCACTTTTGCCGAAATCTTTAATTATAGACTCATATAATAATCTTTCAGGATTTTTGTATCTGTTTCAATATTAGGACTTTCACACACCAGCGCACCCTTTACCCCAAAAGACTTCATAGCACGCAATAAATCCTGATAGTTCATATCAGCTTCCGCAAAGATTAGATGGCGTTTTTCACCTTTTGCCGTATAATCAATACCGGCAAGATGTGCGTGAAAATTTTCTATTGCAAAATTGCCAAGCTCAGTTGATATTCTGTCCAACACCTTGCAAAATTCATCATAAGTGTTGTACTCGCCGCCGGTTCTTGCGTGGATATGAGAAAAATCTATACACGGAAGAACACAATCAAATTCTTTTGAAAGACGGATTATTTCTTCATAATCACCCCATTGGGTAGCTTTCCCGGTTGTTTCCGGTCTTATCCACATTTTAATATTATTTTTTTCAAGGATTTCTACAATTTTTTGCGTTTGGGTTTTCACCTGCTGATAAACTGTTTCCTTGTCACCGCCCATATAAAATGCCGCATGATAAGTTATACTGTAGCCGCCAAAATCAGATGCAGCCTGAGCTGTTTCAACAATTCTCTGGACGCTCGCATCAACCTTATCTTCTTCTTTTGAATTTAAGTTTATGTAGAACGGGCCATGGGCTGTAAACATCAAGTCTTTTGTTTCTTTCAGCAGTTTTTGTGTTTCATCAGACATTCTGACTCCGTGGACAAACTCTACTTCCATACCGTCCAAACCCATTTCTTTGATTATCTCAAACGCTCCGGGGTATCCTCCTTTACCGGTTGCCAAAGGCATTCCGGCTGTCAGAAAATTCAATTTGTCAGTTTTATAAAAATTTTTCATCATTAATTCCTCACATAAAAATTACCGGTAGTAAGAATTTCGGTCGGATAATCACGGGAATAGACTTTCATTATGTATGCACCTGCTTGGTTAAAAACCAGATAATCCGTGTAATAATGGACATTTTCATCTCTAAGTTTTACCCGTTTGCCCCAAACTAAATCATATCCGAGTCTTTCATCTTTATCACCGCCGACTTTTACAACCTGAATCAAGAGTGACTTTTTCTCCACAGGTTTTGGCAATGTTACAAGATAATAAATTCTTTCCCCCGGTGCAAACACGTTTATATTAGTTTCCGACACAATAGTATCAGGCGTTATCGGGCGTTTGTTGAACAATATATATGACTGTTCATCATCACATGCACAGACAAATATTGTCAAAAACGCTGATAGTATTAAAATTAAAAATTTTTTCATTTTATTGCTGTAACTGTTTTATTTGTTCCTGCGCATTTTCAATCATATCTTTATCGTTATTATGTTTGATAAAGAGTTTATAATTCTTGACTGCTTCCTCATTTTTCCCCTGAGATTCAAAAGCTCTGCCCAGTGCATAGTATGCATAACCAAAGTTATAATCAGAATCAAGTGAAATTACTCTTTCAAAGCTTTTCTGAGATTCAATCAGGTTGTTCTCATTTGCATAAGCAAGACCAAGATTAAACCAGCCGTCAGTATAATCAGGATTTACGATAATCGCTTTTTGATAAAAATTAACGGCTTTTGTGTTATCTTCCTGCATCTGATAAATATTACCAATCTTCAACAGGGTAACTGCATCATTCGGAACTAACTGAAGGGCATCCTGATAATTTTTTATCGCAGCTTCATAATTATTATTTTTGAAGTTCTTATCGCCTTCTTCAATTAAATCCTCATTTTGCTTCATAGTAATTTCGGAAATTTTTACAACCGGCACAACTGCTTCTTTATCCTTATCGTTATCCTTTGGTTCAACAGTTTTAACAGGTGTTTCCGTTTGTGCGGACGGCTCTTCAACCACACTTACAGACTTGATCTCTTTTGGCTGAACCGTCGTTGATACGACTTTTTGAGAATACAGAGAAGAAATAAAATCACTGTATTCTGCAGAATAAGCCGTTCTGTCAGGCTCTAACGAAATTGCCTTTTCATAATTTTCGGAAGCCTTTGTATTATTACCCTGTGCTCTGTATATCTTGGCTAAACCAAAGTATGCATATCCGTCTGCATAACCGTTTTTGAGTGCCGTTTTTATATTTGACATTGCCAAATCATATTCTTCAAGAGCTATAAGCTCATGAGCACGTGCAACAAGTGCATTGTTCAAATTATCCTTGATGGTCTTGTCGCTTTTTTCAGATAACAACTCCTGATAAATATCAATAGCATCCTGATATTTGTTCATTGCGTGCAAAACAAGAGCTTTATTATATTTTGCCGTATAGTTGTCAGGCTGAACAGCCAAAATCTTATCATAATATTTTATTGCATTATCATAATCTTTTCTGCTGTGATAACAAATCGCAATTTCCTTTTGTATATCCAAATCATCCGGAGCTTTCTGTGCTGCAATCAGATAATTTTCAAGGGCTTTGTCATAATTATTCAGTTCTTTATACACTGCAGCAATATGTTTGTAACCTTTTAAATCGTTCGGAAAAGCCTTGATATACATATTGTACTGAACAACAGCTTCCGTATTCTTGTTCATATCGGCAAGCAAATCTGCGTAATCAAGTCTTACTGTATTCAAATTCGGAATTTTTGCCAATACAATCTGATACTGTTCATATGACATCTCATTTTTGCCTAAATCCTGATATGCCTGAGCTAACGCCAGATGTGCCGCATTATTATCGGGATTTATTTCTATTGCTTTTTCCAAAAATTCTTCGGCAGATTCGGGATTTTCGGTATTCAGAAGAGCGATTCCGTACTCTCCGTAATCTTTGAAGGAATCCGGATATTTTTCGTATATTTTCTTATACTGAGCTGCGGCATTTTCATAATCTTTTACCGCAAAATAAGATGCCGCAAGATTTTCTCTGGAATCCGTATGTCCCGGATAGGTTTCTAAAAATGTATTGTAATTCTTTATCGCATTTTTATAATCTTTCAGTTGATACTGAGTATTTGCAATATTGTAATAGTTATATTTGTATTCGGGGAAAATATCCAAAGCTTTTTCATAGGCTTGATATGCTTCTTTGTATTTGCCCTGAGTTTCATATATACTTCCTATACTTATGTACACAAAAGCATCATCCGGCTTTAATTCCGCAACTTTTGAATATATTTCCAGGGCTTTTTCATTTTGGTCATTTTCGGAATACAGACCTGCAAGTTTTGTATACAAAATTACATCATCGCCTGAAATTTGTATTGCTTCTTCAAGTTTTGATATTGCTGTTTTCAAATCCTGCTGATGTTCTGCGCTGCACGCTTCCTGATACAAAACGCTTGCCTGGGGCGACATTGCGCCTGCCGGCAGTGAACATATTGCCATTGAAGATACTAAAATACCCGTTATAAAAAGCTTCTTTGTTTCCATATTTCCTCTGTTTTTAACTAATATTAACACAAAAAATAACCCTATGTAAAGTTATATATGCATATTTTTGTGGTTACTCTTTCTTCACGCCATAATAATATTTTTAGCCTCAATATATGTTTTGTCAAATCCTTGAATTTTTATATTCAAAATCATAACGACAACAAAATTTTTTTGTTCTTATTTTGTTCAAAATTTTTGGGAAATTTTTGAAGCGTACACTTGTCAAGTTTTGCACTTGCGCAAAACCTTACAGGCGTCGGGGGATGAAAAATTTTGGGAAATTTTTATCATATTTTTTGGATAAATTTTGGCTCGTATTCCGTAAAATTATATGGCGTATTTCTTTGCAGTATCTGCCTTTTGGGGATTTGTCGTGTCTGAAATTTTGGATTTTTTTGTTGTAAAATTTACACAAAATTTTGTTTTATTCAGATAATATTTACAAAAACAAATTAGCTTAATAAAAATTTACATTGGGAAACCTTTGCCTATGGCAATTTTAATTGTTTTCATGTTTTTACACTGGTAATAGCATGAAATTAATGTTATAATAAGACAGGTTCTCAAGGAATGTGTAAAGGAGTAGGTGCTATGTCTACAACAATTTCAGAAAAGGAAACAAAGAAAGTGAAATCAAAATTCACTGACGAGTTTGAAAACTACTTGAAAAACCAATGTGCCAAAACAACCTTTAATGGCAGAGAAGTTGAATCTTTCTCTTGGTACAAAAAAGCTCTCGGCTTAATGTAATCGATTTCACAAAACCTATCAAAACTTAACTCTCAAAATAACCCAATATCATATATTGGGGTTTTGTGATGTTTATTATTATGATTAATTTTCCTTTACACACCAGCACGGTTTCACTTGAAATAAAGATTTTTGCATGCTATAATTTCGTCAAGAAAGGGTTAGTTTTATGGCTAAGATTTTGGTAACCATGCCTGATGAATTTTTAAACAAGGTTGATGGTTTGGCAGATAAAGAGAGTTGTTCAAGAAGTGAGTTAATCAGAGAGGCTTTAAGAAATTACATGCGCAGAGTTTCAAAAGAGCAAATCATGAACGCATCTCGTAATGCTGAGATTTTAGAAGATATCCTTGGGTAAGGATAAGTATGTTATATTTTTGTCATTCTGAGGCTTTAGCCGAAGAATCCCATAATTTTGTATATAAAAAAGACCTCATTAACTGAGGTCTTTTTTGTTATTCTACATATTCTTCCAATCTTTTTTTACGATTCGGGTGACGAAGTTTTCTCAAAGCCTTTGCTTCAATCTGTCTGATACGTTCACGAGTAACACCGAAAAGTTGTCCGACTTCTTCAAGTGTTCTTTGGCGACCGTCATCCATACCGAAACGCAATCTCAACACATCACGTTCACGAGGAGATAGTGTACATAAAACTTCTGCCAAATCTTCTTTCAGTAATTCGGAAGCAACCATCTTAACCGGTGCATCTGCTTCTTTATCTTCAATAAAATCGCCTAAGCGAGAATCTTCTTCTTTACCGATTGGGGTTTCCAATGACAAAGGTTCTTGTGCGATTTTAATAATTTCACGAAGTTTCGGAATAGAAACATTCATTTCTGCCGCAAGTTCGTCTTCGGTCGGTTTTCTTGACAAGTCTTGAGCAAGTTTTCTTGTAACTTTTTTCAGCTTGTTAATTGTTTCAACCATGTGAACCGGAATACGAATTGTTCTTGCCTGATCAGCAATCGCACGGGTAATTGCTTGTCTAATCCACCATGTTGCATAAGTTGAGAATTTGAATCCTCTTTCATGGTCAAATTTTTCAGCTGCACGAATCAATCCTAAGTTTCCTTCCTGAATAAGGTCAAGGAACAACATTCCGCGGCCGACATATTTTTTCGCAATACTAACAACCAAACGTAAGTTTGCCTGAACAAGTTTTCTTTTTGCGATAGCACCCGGGGTGCCGCCTTCTAAAATTTTTCTTGCCAATTCAATTTCTTCGTTGGCTGATAATAATTTAATTCTACCGATTTCACGTAAGTACAATCTTACGGGATCATCTATTACCACATTTTTGGGGATATCTAAATCATTGGGGTCTATTTCTTCTTCTGATGATTGCATCATGTATATATCATCCGCATTTATTTTCCCATCCATTTTTGAGGTAACGATATCTTCGATATTATCAGTTGAAATATCAACGTTCATGTAATTGATATTGTCGTTTTCAGAATCTAAAACTGTATCCTCGCCAATATCTTGTAAGTCAAGTGTTTCATCTTCCATAACACTGACTACTGAGGAGTTTGATTGTCTTTTCTTAGTCATCTAAATTTTCTCCGATTGCCTTATCTTTTTTAACTTATCTCTTAGTTGCATTTGAATCTCAAGCGCTTTGGGGTCATCATCATCAACCCCTTCATAAAGACTTTTTATCCGTTTTGCTTCCTTTTCGTGTTTACAGCGATTAATTTTTGCTATTGTCTCGTTTATTACGTTAGTGAAGTCAGTTTCGTCTAAGCCTTTATATACTTCCGATAATGCTATTAACTCCGGTAAAATCGCCTGAGCGTCAGGATTATCAACAAATTCCGTGTATAAATGTTCGATTAATTCTTTCACATTATTTACGGTCTGAGTCAATTTGTCAATTGTAGATTTTACATTTATTAATATTTCATCATCAAATGTAACGTCAGTCATCATTTCATTTATTTGGGTAAATGTCAGAGGACTGTCGGGTACTAGAAAAACGCTCAATAAATTTTTTTGCGCTTTTTGTTGAATTGATTGTTTTTTTGTTACATTCTTAACAATTCGTTCTGTCTGAGGAAGATTTGCTCGCTCAAAAACCTTTATCTCCGAACGGATTGCACCGGCATCAATCCCTAAAGATTGTGCAACCATATCAACGTATTCCGAACGAATAATTCTGTTTTTAATCTCCGAAAGGACAGGAATAATTGTTTTTACATACTGAGCTTTTTCCTGCGGAGTTTTATAGTTATCCTTTTGTTTTAAAATTTGTTCCAACCTGAAATCAATAAATAGCGGGGCATTTTTCATATATTCTTTATACGCCTCAGCTCCGACAGAACGGACAAATTCGTCAGGATCCTTGCCTTCGGGTGGTGCAATTACACGTATTTCGCAGGCATATTTGTCTTTGTCGGAAGAAATATAACTTTCGTCAAACTGTTTTATATCGCCTATTCCGGCAAAAACATCTCTTATAATTTCTGCTCCACGGGTGGTTGCTTTTTGTCCGGCACTATCGGTATCAAAAGACAGGTATATTTTTCTTGATTTTGTATATCGTGATAAAAGCTTGACGTGTTCTGCCGTCAGAGAAGTTCCGCAAGATGCCACACAGTTTTCTATACCGTGTGCCTGAGAAGAAATTACGTCAAAATATCCTTCCATTAAAATTACGGCATCTTCCTTTTTAATAGCATCTTTTGCCGTATAAAGCCCATACAAAAGCTTACTCTTATTATAAATCAGCGAATCTGACGAATTGAGATATTTTGGATTTTGACCATCTTCTAGTGCTCTTGCACCAAACGCAACAAATTCACCGTATTCGTTTTGAATAGGAATTATAACCCGATTTCTGAAACGGTCAATATATCCGCCTTTATCGCTTTTTAGAATTAATCCGGCTTTTTCCAGAATATCATTTGAAAAATCTTTGCGAAGTTCATCATACAAAGCTGACGGGGATTTGGACGCCACACCTATATGAAATTTTTTGATAATATCGGTATTAATATCCCGTTTTGTAAGATAATTAAGTGCAATTTCAGCATTATCGTCCTTATTTTTCAATAACAAGTTATGATAATATTCTGCCGCGGCCGTTGTGGCTTTGAGCATTTGTTCTTTTTGCTCTTTGTAGCCGCTGTCTTTTGAATAGGTTTTCGGAACTTCAAACCCGAACTTTTCCGCAAGTTCTACAATTAAGTCTTTAAATTCAATATTACGGGTTTTCATAATAAATTTAAGGGCATCGCCTGCTTCGCCGCAGCTAAAACATTTGTAAATACCCATATGCGGAGTAACGCAAAAAGACGGATTTTTGTCGTTATGAAAAGGGCACAACCCCCAATAGCTGTTTCCCCGTTTTTTCAGAACAACCTGCTCGGATACAACATCCACTATATCCAGTCTGTCCTTAATTTTGGTTACTAATTCTTCCCACGAACCTGCCATAATTAAATTGTAACATCAACATGATTTTTGGTGAAGTAATTTCAACTAAATGGTTGAAATATTATAAACAGTTGAATTTTTATAAAAACAGTGTTATAATTAATAGTGTTTGAGTCGTTGGAGGATATAATACATTTAGTCTATTTTTTTTGAAAAAGCCCCCTTTAACTTAAAGTTTTATACTTGATAGCCGATATTTTAAATATCGACACTTATGAGGATTGTAAGTATGCTTAAAAAGTATCGTTTTGAAGTTTCTGAGTCATTCGCTGCAAAGACATTGGCTATAGCTGCTTTCGCACCATTATTACTAAATTCACAGGCTGGTGCGGAAAATATTAATCCGGCAGACTATGTTGAAAACACATATGGAACAGGCGATAGTGCTAAGTATTTTAAATTTGTGAAAAATGAAAATGATAACTATGACATATCAATTGTAGATAATTCTGAAGCAGCAGATTTTAGCATCAAATATAATGAGGCGGACAAAATTACAACAGTTCAGGATGCGGCGAACGTTGATAATGTCAATGGGGTATTTGTCGATTTAACTACAAATTTGTATCCTGCCGGGGTAAGCGTTACAGGTGGGAACTCTATTCAAAATGTTACTGCAGATTTCATTAACACAAACTGCTCACATTGGGCACCTCAGGGAGGAACAATACGCGTAACAGGAGAAAATAGTGTAATTGAGCATATAACAGGTAATTTTATTGGCAACCATACAATAGGTAATCCAAATTACGGGACAAATATTACCATTGCGCGCAATGGGAAAATAGGCACAATAAATGGTAATTTTATTGGGAATTATACAAATTCAAATGGAGATACATATGGTGGCGCAATTTTTGTACAAGCACAAATTGATGAAATAAATGCAAACTTTATTGGCAACTACAATACAGGTAAATCTATTGCAAGAGGTGGGGCTATACACCATAACACCGGAGCTCTTGGAACAATAACAGGAGACTTTATTTCAAATTATGTTTATTCAGATACATCCGGCTACACATATGGCGGAGCTATAGATTCCAGAAACGGAAGTATTGAACTCATAAAATCAAATTTCATTGGTAATTATTCAAAATCAACATCTGTAAGTGCAACAGGTGGAGCAATATATAATAATTCTACAATTCAAAATATAGAAGGTGATTTTACAAATAACCATGTTGAAAGTGGAGGAAGCTCAACCAGCGCATGGGTGCAAGGTGGAGCAATATCAAATCATAGCGGAACAATATCCAAAATAGAAGGATCCTTTAGAGAAAATTATGCAAAATCTATGAACGGCACCGGAGACGGAATAGCAAAAGGTGGTGCCATAATGAACCGTAATAGTGGCAAAATTACTGAAATTAACGGTGAATTTACCGGTAACTATGCAATCTCCGGTACGGGAGAAGCATTATCAGGGGCGATTCACCTGCAAAATCCAAATACGATAGTCCAAACATTAAAGGGAACGTATACGGGGAATTATGCACAATCAGACAGCGCTAGAGCAGGCGGTGGTGCTATATCTCTTATGACCACATCAACAATAGACAAAATAGATTCTGTAATTTTTGAAGGAAATTATGCACAATCAAATTCCGGTAGCGCTCAGGGTGGAGCAATACACAATGAAGCGAATATAAATGAAATACAGAACACAAACTTCACAAATAACTACGCAAAATCCGAAACAGGTGAAGCCCATGGTGGCGCTATTTATACTACTGGAGAAATAGAAGAATTAAATGTTAAATTTTTGGATAACCGCGTTATTTCTAATGGAAACAACGCGAAAGGTGGAGCAATAAGTATTGACGGGGAAACAAGTGTTGTAAAATCTGTATCATCAGAATTTGACGGGAACTATGCTGAAGGTAAAACCGCGGCTCAAGGTGGTGCGTTATATAACAACGGTACAATAACCGAAGGTGTTACAAATTCAAGCTTCACAAACAACTATGCAAAATCTCCCGAAGGGACAGCACAAGGTGGAGCGATATACACGGAAAAAGATATACAACTGAACGCAAAAGACGGTTATGAGTTCAAAATTTCAGGCAACTATGTTGAAGACATAAATGGCAAACGACCGGAAGCAATATATGTGGATAACAACGCAACACTAACCCTTGATGCAAGAACAAAAGGCCAATTTGTTTTTGATGACCAGATAAATGGTAACGCGCAATATAATCTGAAAATACAGGGCGATAATACAGGTAAAATATATTTCAATAACGATATTAAAAATGCTAATATTGAACATAATGATGTT
>JAFYDY010000032.1 GCA_017544545.1 bacterium | reverse complement strand
TATATCATAGAAGCTTTGACGTTCGTTGAGTTCAGCTATATCAAGAGCTTCTTTTATAACTTTCTGAATTTGTGCCATCGAGTTTGTTTTTACGTAGAAGATTTGAAGCCTGTTTTCTTCTGCAGTACTCAATACTTTTGCACCGCCTTTGATAAAGTTTTTATGCGCAATTACAATATCTGCATCATCAATGTTACGTGTAATTTCAGCATTCAAATCAAGCCGTTCAATAACTTTTTCCGCAATACTCCTTGATACTGCGTACAGATATATTTTTTTGTATTTTTTAACTTCTTCAACGTATTTTTGTCTTGAGAAGCTGAATTTCAAACTTTCCGGATGTTCAATTTTTTCATCAAGAGAATTTATCTTATCCAGAACAGTCGGTTCTTTTTGTGTAACAGGAGCTGATTCACTGAAGCTATATACTTTATCAACTTTACGGATTTCCGGTCTGATTGGCCAGCCTCTTAATATATAATCCACGGCTTCTGCCGTATCCTTGTATACTGCCAAAGTATTTCTGTCCAAAATTTCAATTACTATATCAAAGGTCGGCTGTTTCTCACGTTCCAATACTGTTTTCTGTGAAGAACGGCGTTTTGCTTCATCATCACCCAAAGTAACGGATTGAATACCACCGACCAAATCTGATAATGTCGGGTTTTTGATAAGGCTTTCCAAGTTGTTACCATGTGCCGTCGCAATAAGCATTACACCACGTTCTGCAATTGTTCTTGCAGCCTGCGCTTCAGCTTCTGTCCCGATTTCATCAACAACAATAACTTCAGGAGTATGGTTTTCAACAGCCTCTATCATAATGTCTTTTTGATATTCCGGTTGCCTTACCTGCATTCTTCTCGCATGTCCGACGGCCGGATGAGGAGTGTCGCCATCACCCGCAATTTCATTTGAAGTATCCACAATAACAACTCGTTTGCCAAGTTCATCAGCAACAAGTCTTGAAATTTCTCTCAGTTTTGTTGTTTTACCGACACCCGGAGGGCCTAAGAATAATATACTTTTATTTTGTAAGCAAATATCTTTAATGCAGGAAATTGTTCCCGTAACAACACGACCGATACGACACGTGAGTCCTACGACTTTTCCCTGTCTGTTTCTGATAGCACTGATTCTGTGTAAAGTTCCCGGAATACCTGATCTGTTGTCAGAAGTAAACTCCTGAACCTGTGAGGTAATGTGTTCAATATCCTCAATGGCAACTATGACATCCCCAATGTATTCAATTCTACCGTCCGCATGTCTTATCTCAGGGACTCTGCCAAGGTCAATAACTATTTCTATGGCATCATCCATTGCGGAAAAATCAAGCTGTGTTCTAATTCTTTCGGGCAGAATTTCAACCAATTTGTCTAAATCGTTTTGAAATTGTATATTGCTCATATATTTACTGCCTTTCTATTTTGATTATATCAAAATATCTGCCGGCTATTACTCGCAATTTTTGGTTTTTATATCTTCTATATATATTATAATACATGTAACGGTCATTTTTCCATGATTGTTTACTATTTTTGTAGTAATTTTAACAAAACTTTACATTTGGAACTGGCTTAAAATCGTGTAATATCAACACTTTTCATTTTTAAAAATAGAAAAAAAATAAAAATATCAGCCATTGGATTGAACTTTTTGAATCCGCTTTACAATCGGAAATAATATCAAATTTTTTGGTTAATATATGTTTACAAGAAAATTATTGGTAGATTCTGTGACCGATTTTTATTTTTGTAACGTACATAATTTCACAGGCTCCACCGCCTTGTGCACTTCCGTTATCGTCAGTCCTTTCAAGACTTGAGATATGCTCTTGTCCATCGACTTCCACATTGACAATCTCCCCTTCCAGTTCAACTTTGTCGTAATTTTTTATAGAGTTTAGGGCCGACATTATATTGACGTTTGCAGGGATTATATGGGTGTGAGAGATATGAGAATCAAAATCCATCCAGCTATACCCGATTTGTTTTAGTGTTTCATCGTGATTTTTACAATATGCAGATAATCCTCTTGCACTTCCTTCCTGAAAAAATGATTCTTCGACTATAATTTGTTCGCTTTGTGCCTTACAATTGTTTTTGAAAAAATCGCCTTGTGCCAATTTATCCCATACAAGACCGATATCATACAGCGCAATATAGTCAAAGTCACTCTTTAGCGGGAAATAGGTATTATGCGCAACCACAAGCCCTGATATTTTGTAAGATGCAACGGGTGTAATTTTTGAAGTTATATTTTTGCGTAAAGATTTATATTCAAAAATTCCGGATTTGGAAGACCTATGTGTATATAATTTTTGTACGGGAGCTGCACTAACATCTATGTCGATGCTGTCATACAGGGTCAGTCTGGGGTTATGGAACTTTTGCCATTTTACAACTAAAACACTTAGCGCCACAAATAAAATCAAAAAAATTGATACTAAAAGAAATTTTTTATACTGTTTTATAAAATTTTGTCCCATACGGTTTATATTAAACTATTTCTTGCAATCAGGCAATAACTCCTGCGTACGCACAAAACAAAGTAAATATTTTATTTACCCCTGCCCCCTTTTTGCATTTACCACTGTTTGTTATAAAATAATATTGTATTTGAGGTTATAAAAGGAAAGGGAACTTAATATGACAAAACTTTCACCATTACAAATTGAAAGATTGAAATATCAACCAAAACTTCCTTCAAGTTTGCAAAACGGTGTAAACTCACTGGAAATGGTTGAAGGCGCTCCGACTCAATCTGTAAGAGATCAGGAGCAAATCAGAAATTTATTTTCACACACATACGGAAAACCAACCGTTACTTTTAAATCATCAACATCTTCTTCTTCTGAAGTAAGAAATGTCGGTGTTATTTTATCAGGCGGTCAGGCTCCCGGCGGACACAACGTTATCGCAGGTTTATATGATGCTTTAAAATCTGCTAATCCGCAAAACAAACTGTACGGTTTCCTGGGTGGTCCTTCAGGTATTATTGACGGCAAATATGTTGAATTTACCGACGAATTTATCGACGCTTACAGAAACACCGGCGGTTTTGATATCATAGGTTCAGGCAGAACAAAACTTGAAACAGAAGATCAGTTCCAGGAATCTTTAAAAGTTTGCCAAAAATTAGGTATTTCTGCCGTTGTAATTATCGGTGGCGACGATTCAAACACAAACGCAGCACTTTTGGCTGAATGGTTTGTTAAAAATAACGCAGGTATTCAGGTTATCGGCTGCCCGAAAACTATTGACGGCGACTTGAAAAACGACCAAATTGAAATTTCTTTCGGTTTTGATACTGCAACCAAAACCTATGCAGAACTTATCGGAAACATTGAAAGAGATGCAAATTCCGCTAAAAAATACTGGCACTTTGTTAAAATTATGGGAAGAAGCGCTTCTCACGTTGCATTAGAAGCTGCACTTCAAACTCAACCGAACATCACTTTGATTTCGGAAGAAGTTGAAGCAAAACAAATGTCATTGGATTCAATCGTAAGCTACATGTCTGACATTATCGTAAAACGTGCAGCTGCAGGTAAAAATTTCGGTATCGCAATCGTTCCTGAAGGTTTGATTGAATTTATACCTGAAATGAAATCAATGATTGCAAACTTAAATGATATTATGGCTGAACTTGAAACAGATCCAAGCTTTTTGGGTGCAACAAGTATGCACGACAAATTCTCTATCGTTGAAAGAAGATTAGATGACAACAATGCCTCTGTATACAGCTCACTTCCGGCAGGCATTAAAGCTCAGCTTCTTGCAGATCGTGACCCGCACGGAAACGTTCAGGTTTCTAAGATTGAAACAGAAAAACTGCTTATTGAAATGATTTCTTCAAGACTTTCCGAATTGAAATCACAAGGTGAATATGTCGGCAAGTTCTCTGCTCAATCTCACTTCTTCGGTTATGAAGGACGTTGTGCTTTCCCATCAAACTTTGATGCAGATTATTGTTATTCATTAGGTTATAACGCATTTGCACTCATCAACTTTGGTTTGACAGGTTATTTATCTTCTGTAAGAAATCTTACAAAACCGGCTTCCGAATGGATTGCCGGAGGTATTCCTCTTACTATGATGATGAATATGGAAAAACGCCACGGCGAAATGAAACCTGTTATTCAAAAAGCTCTTGTAAAACTTGACGGTCCTGTATTCAAACAATTACAAGATAACAGAGAAGATTGGGCAATGAATGACAGATATCTGTTCCCTGGTGCTATTCAGTACTTTGGGCCAAGCACTGTTTGTGACATCACAACAATCACTCTTAAGCTTGAAAGAAGCAAAGAATTAGCTTCTGTATAAGAGCTATAGACACTGAATCAAGTTTAGAAAAACATAAATAAAAAATCGCTTCGGACAAATCCAAAGCGGTTTTTT
>JAFYDY010000005.1 GCA_017544545.1 bacterium | reverse complement strand
TCCTGAAGGCAAATTCTGCTGTCAGGTGCGCCTGCTGATAATAGCGGGCAAAACGGTATTTTTTTCTTGCTTATTTCTGTCATAATTTTATACCTTCTCTAATTCTATGCCTTGCTTAATTAAATTACATTTTGTTTCGTCACATCTTTTTTCTTCCGCTTTATAGATTCGGGTTCTGTTGATTACTTCGTCAAAATCTATTTTGTGCGCATCGAAATCAGGGCCGTCTACGCAGGCGAATTTTACTTCTCCGCCTACTGTTAATCTGCATGCTCCGCACATTCCCGTACCATCTACCATAATAGGGTTCATTGAAGCTTCCGTTTTTATTCCGTATGGTCTTGTTAATTCCGCAACTGCTCTCATCATGGGCATTGGACCAACGGCTATAACGTAATCAACTTTTTCTTTATCCATAATTTCTTTTGCAACATTTGTTGTAAAACCTTTTATTCCGTAACTTCCGTCATCTGTCGTGATATGGAGTTCGGTTACTGCATTTTTCATTTTATTTTCCCAGAAGATTAAATCTTTTGTTCTTGCACCCATAACCATGTGAACTTTGTTGCCTGCTTCTTTAAATGCTTTTGCAATCAAATAGCATGGTGCTGCGCCGTATCCGCCGGCAACACATATTACGGTACCGTAGTTTTCTATATGAGTCGGAACACCCAAAGGTCCGACAATATCTTCTATTTCGTCTCCAACATCAAGTGTTGCAAGTTTTTTAGTTGTATAGCCTACGGCCATATAAACAATTGTTAATATTTCGTTTTGTCTGTCGTAATCTGCAATTGTCAGAGGAATTCTTTCCGAATTTTTGTCCGTTCTCAAAATAATAAATTGACCTGCTTTTGCATTTCTTGTTATAAAAGGTGCTTTTACTTTTATTTCAAATTGATTTTTACACAGTTCTTTTTTGTATAGAATTTCATATCCCATTTGTCTTTACTCCAATATATTATTATCGTTTAAGATTATCATAACCCAAAAAAAATCCCGTGTCATTTTTGTTAAGGATAATTACAAGTTTATTGTCTATAGTGATTTTGTTTGTCCGATATAATTTTTTGTGTGATAATAGTTTTATCGAAAGTTATATAGGAGAATAATGATGAGAGAAATTTCACCTCTTCAAAAAGAAAGATTAAATTATCAGCCAAAATTGGCAGGCGTATTAGCAAACGGCATTAATAACGTAAAATTGTCACTCGGTGAAGCTACAAAATCGGTTGCAAACCAAGATGAAATTAAAGCTCTGTTTCCGCACGTTTATGGAGAACCTATTGCAAGATTTTCATCAGAAGGAACTTCGTTATCAAATGAAAAAAGAAATGTTGGCGTAATTTTATCAGGCGGACAAGCTCCCGGCGGTCATAACGTAATTGCAGGTTTATTTGATGCTCTGAAAGCCGCTAATAATGAAAATAAATTGTATGGTTTTTTAGGCGGTCCATCCGGTATTGTTGACGGTAAATATATGGAAATCACGGATGAAATAATCAATAAATACAGAAATACCGGCGGTTTTGATATAATCGGTTCAGGCAGAACAAAACTTGAAACAGAAGAACAATTTAAAAAATCACTAGAAGTATGCAAATCATTAAATATATCGGCCATTGTTATAATTGGCGGTGATGATTCAAATACAAACGCATGTCTTTTAGCGGAATGGATGAGAGCTAATAACACAGGTATCAACGTAATCGGTTGTCCTAAAACAATAGATGGCGACCTTAAAAATGATCAGATTGAAATCTCGTTTGGTTTCGATACCGCAACAAAAACCTATGCTGAATTAATCGGAAATATTCAACGTGACGCAAATTCTGCTAAAAAATACTGGCACTTTATTAAATTAATGGGCAGAAGCGCATCTCACGTTTGTCTTGAAGTAGCGCTTCAAACTCAACCAAATATTACTCTTATCGGCGAAGAAGTTGAAGCAAAAAAACAAAGTCTTGATGAAATTGTTACATATATGGCAAATATTATTGCGGCTCGCGGAAATTCAGGGAAGAACTTTGGTATCGCATTGATTCCCGAAGGATTAATTGAATTTATTCCCGAAATGAAAACCATGATTTCAACTCTTAATGATTCTCTTGCTGTTTTAGAAAAAGACGAAAATTATCAAAATGCAACTCAAGACGAAAAATATTCAATAATCACATCAAAACTTGATGATGTAAGTGCAAAACTGTTTAATTCTTTGCCTTCCGCTATCAAGGCGCAATTATTAATGGATAGAGATCCTCACGGAAATGTTCAAGTTTCAAGAATTGAAACAGAAAAACTTTTAATTGAAATGATTGAAGTTAAATTAAAACAAATGAAAGCTCAAGGCACATATAACGGCAAGTTTTCTTCACAAGCACACTTCTTTGGTTACGAAGGAAGATGCGCAATGCCTTCAAACTTTGATTCAGATTACTGTTATTCATTGGGTTACAACGCTTTTGCTTTGATTCAATCTGGTTTAACGGGTTATTTATCTTCAATTAAAAACACGACTAAACCCGCAAATCAATGGATTGCAGGTGGCGTTCCGCTTACTATGATGATGAATATGGAACGTCGTCACGGCGAAATGAAACCCGTAATCAAAAAGGCTCTTGTGGAACTTGATGGCCCTGTATTTAAGGCATTAGAAGACAACAGAACAAAATGGGCAATAAATGATTGCTATATTTTCCCAGGTTCTATTCAATACTTTGGACCTTCAAGCGTATGTGATATTACAACAATTACGCTTCAATTAGAACAAGAAAAATCACTTGTTAATG
>JAFYDY010000031.1 GCA_017544545.1 bacterium | reverse complement strand
TTTAGCATTCGGATGTTTTTCAAGATATTCTTTGATTCTTCCGCGTTTTACTTCTTTAATTTCTTTTACAAGGTCAAGATCCATGCCGTTTTCGTCATAAATGCAGCCGTTTGAATCGCTCATTGCAACAACTTTAGCACCCATGGCAGTTGCTTTTTCGCAAGCATAAATTGCAACGTTTCCGGAGCCTGATATTGTTACGGTTTTGCCCTGAAGGGTTTGGTTGTGTGCGGCAAGCATTTCTCTTGTAAAGAATAAAAGACCGTAACCGGTTGCTTCTGTCCTTGCCAAAGAGCCGCCGTAGTATGTTGCCTTGCCGGTGAGAACTCCGCCTTCATATGCATTTCTGATTCTTTTGTACTGCCCGAAAAGATATCCGATTTCTCTTGCGCCGACACCGATATCGCCTGCCGGAACATCAACATCTTGTCCTATGTGGCGATACAATTCTGTCATAAAGCTTTGACAAAATCTCATAATCTCGTTATCTGATTTGCCTTTTGGGTCAAAATCCGAGCCGCCTTTAGCTCCACCTATGGGCAAACCTGTCAGAGCATTTTTGAAGATTTGTTCAAAACCCAAAAATTTCATAATACTTTGGTTTACGCTCGGGTGAAATCTAAGGCCTCCTTTATAAGGGCCGATTAGCGAGCTGAACTGCACTCTGTATCCGCGATTTACAATAACTTCGCCTTTGTCATTTGTCCAGGGAACTCTGAATAATATTATTCTTTCAGGCTCAACCATTCTTTCAAGAAGGGCTATACTTTCGTATTCGGCCTGATGATTTGCAACGACAGGTTCAACTGTTGTTAAAACTTCTTTTACAGCTTGCAAAAACTCCGGTTCATTTATATTTTTCTTCTTAGTATCCTCTAAAACTTTCTCTAAATAGCTATTCATATAATTTATCCTCAGTTAAAAATTTCACTTTTTTATAATACTACACGAGATTAAAATGGGCTATTAATATAATATAAAGATTTACATAATGCTTTTGATTAGCTCAATAGCTCTTTTTGACATAAATTCTCCTTTGAGTTTTTTGTTTTTCCGTTCTTTCTTGGGTAATTCAACGGGCGAAACAATTCCCCAATTTGAATTTATTGGCTGAAAATTCTTGTGTTCAGGGTTTGTAATATAGTGAGTTAAAGCGCCCAGCATTGTCTCCTGCGGGAGTTCAAGCAGAGGCTCATCGTTTAGAAATCTTGCCATGTTTATTCCTGCCAAAAGTCCGGAGGCAATAGATTCAGTGTAACCTTCAGTTCCCGTAATTTGACCGGCGAAGAATAAATCATCGCGTTCACGGGTTTGAAGTGTCGGATTTAAAAGGGTTGGAGAATTTATGAAGGTGTTTCTGTGCATAACGCCGTACCTGACGATGTTACAGTCTTCAAGTCCCGGAATTGATTGCAGAAGTTCTTTTTGTGCTCCCCATTTAAGATTTGTCTGAAACCCTACAAGATTATAAAGGGTTTTTGCACTGTTATCTTGTCTTAATTGTACAACTGCATAATTTTTCTCACCCGTTCTTTTGTCAATAAGTCCGACAGGTTTCATCGGGCCAAATCGCAGTGTATCAACCCCGCGGGATGCTAAAACTTCTATCGGAAGACAGCTTTCAAAAAATTTGGCACCCTTTTCAAAATCGTGACGTTCAATTTTGGGTGCATTTATTAATATATTGTAGAAATTTTCATACTGTTCTTTATTCATCGGGCAATTAATGTATGAAGCTTCCCCTTTGTCATAGCGGCTTGCCCAAAAGGCCGTGTCAAAATTAATGCTATCTTTTTCTACAATCGGTGCTATTGCATCAAAGAAATGCAGATATTCACTTTTTGTGAATTCTTTTATGGCAGATGCAAATTTATCACTTGTTAATGGTCCTGAAGCTATTATTGTTGGGGTATTCGGAATTTGTGTTACTTCTTCTCTTATTATATTAATATTGGTGCTTTGTTTAATTCTTTCGGTTACGGCTTTTGAAAAAGCGTGTCTGTCTATTGCCAAAGCTCCTCCTGCAGGCACTTGATATTTTTTTGCAATTTCAATAAGCTCCCCGCCGAGAATTTCCATTTCGTGTTTCAAAAGTCCGCTTGCGTTTGTGATGTCATATGAGCCCAAACTGTTTGAACAGACAAATTCGGCACAATCTTGTGTTGTATGTGCGCCGGTTTCAACATTGGGGCGCATTTCATAAAGATTTACTTTGAATCCTCGTTTTGCAAGCTGGAGAGCGGCTTCTGAGCCGGCCAGGCCTGCACCTATTACATTAACTTCCTTCATATTTGTATGGTAATCAAGATATATTATTGTGTCAAACTACCAAAGTTGCCATAAATTCATGTTCCTTTTATAATTTAACTATGGAAAAGGTTATGTCGGATATTAAATTTGGAACAGACGGCTGGCGTGCCGTTGTTGGAAAAGATTTTAACAAAGAGAATGTTGAAATTGTTTCCAGAGCAATCGGAAAATATGTCTTTGATAATTACGGTATCTATAAAACCATAATTGTAGGGTATGATCCTCGCAATATGGCAAAAGAATTTTCAACTTTGTGTGCCAATACTCTTGTGGATATGGGCTTTAAAGTTTTGTATAGCGACAAAGTTTTGCCGACACCAGTTCTTGCTTATAACGCAAAACGACTTGATGCCTGTGCTGTCATGTTTACGGCATCGCACAATCCGCCGGAATATCTGGGTATAAAGTTTATTCCTGATTATGCAGGGCCGGCGACTTCGGAAATTACCGATGAAATAATTTCAAATTTGGGTTGTGAATATACAAAAGCAGTTGAAGGGAAGCTAATTGTAACCGATTTTTCGCAAAGTTATTTCAATCGTATTGAAGAAATAATTGATTTTGAAAAGATAAAAGAGGGTGCAAATAAATTTCATATACTTTTTGACGGTTTGTATTCGGCAAGTATAGGTTATTTTGATAAGTTGTTATCCCGTAACGGTATTGAATATGATGCAATTCATATGTATCACGATACAAATTTCGGAGGCGGAATGCCCGAGCCCAAACCTCAATATATGGGGGAAGCTATTGAATATGTCAAATCACACAAAGGATATGTTGCGTTTGCAAATGACGGTGATGCAGACAGGTTCGGTGTGATTGATGAAAACGGGGATTATGTTACTCCAAATGAAATTTTGGCAATACTTTTAATGCATCTTAAGCAAAACAAAAGTTATGACGGTTGTTTTGTCAAAACAGTTGCAGGAAGTCTTATGCTGAATATTGTTTCGGAAAAACTCGGAGTTGGAGTTGTTGAAACACCGGTTGGTTTCAAGCATGTAGGTGAAGCAATGCGGCAGTTTAATCCGATTATTGCCGGCGAAGAATCAGGCGGCTTGAGTATAAAAGGTCATATTCCGGAAAAGGATGGTATTTTGGCAAACTTGTTGATTTTGGAAGCGATGTCATATTCCGGTAAAACCCTTGTTCAAATGAGAAATGAACTCAAAGATTTTGTAGGCAGTGAGTTTATTAATACAAGAATTGACAAAAAACTTGAAAATTTTGATGATGTAAAATCGACAACTGAATATTTTTCATCACTTGAAGAAATTGCCGGCATTAGAATTTCTCATAAAGATTATAAAGACGGTGTAAAATTATATCTCGAGGACGGAAAAACCTGGATTTTAGTGCGTCCGTCAGGAACAGAACCTTTGCTGAGAATTTATATAGAAACAGACACCAAAGACAAACTGGAAAATTTAAAAAATAAAATTGCCTAAAATTTCTTAATAAAAAGTTACAATCATGCAAATTCGCCGTTGACAGCGAATTTTGTTTGTCATACGATTGTTATGCTCAAGTAAATTGTCCGAAGTATGTAAAATAGCAATTCGAGCGATATTGCAAAGGTTTTCGGAACTTTTGCAAGAAGTAGTACAGTAAAAAAAGAAAAAGGAAAGCAAATGGCAACTAGCACAAAGAAAAACAGAATCAGAGTTTGTTTGAAGGCTTACGATTACAAACTGATTGATGTATCTGCTGAAAAAATTGTTGAAACAGCAAAAAGAACAGACGCTAAGGTAGCCGGACCTATTCCTTTACCTACAAAAAGACGTATATATTGCGTTTTGCGTTCACCTCACGTAGATAAAAAATCTCGTGAACATTTCGAAATGAGAACTCATAAACGTATTATTGATATATACGAACCGACTCAAGCCACTATGGAAGAGTTGCGTAGATTAGATTTGCCGGCAGGCGTAGATATTGAAGCAAGATAGTTGCAGAAATACTGCCGAATGAAAATTAAATAAGCATTATGCAATATAATGTGATCTACAACCGGAAATAATACTCCGGGTAATGAGAGAAATCTCAAAGGTAAAGTGATAGTAGCGCTCACAAGCGAAAGGATGCAATTCCGAAAAAGAATTTTATGACGAACGAAATACAGCGAGTCTGTAACTTTAATCGATGTAAAGTTCAAGAGGCGAGCAAGCTCGCACCAAGTAGGATGAGCACAGAAAGGTAAAAATTATGACACTAGGTGTAATAGGTAAAAAAGTCGGAATGACCCAAATTTTTGATGAACATGGTTTGGCTATTCCTGTAACTGTTATCAAAGTTGATGAAACAGTTGTAACTCAGGTTAAAACTGTTGAAACTGACGGATATAATGCTATCCAGGTTGGTACAATTGCAGCAAAAGAAAAACACTTGACAAAGGCTCAAATTGGTCATTTCAAGAAAAACAGCTTATCAAATTACAGACATCTTCAAGAATTCAGAGTAGACAATCCGCAAGACTACAAAGTAGGTGATAAGGTTGAACTTTCTGTATTGGACAACGTAGAAAAAGTTGATGTCACAGGAAAATCAATAGGTAAAGGCTTCCAAGGTACAGTAAAAAGATGGAACTTCGGAAGAGGACCTATGGCTCACGGTTCAAAGAACCACAGAGAACCGGGTTCAATCGGTGCAGGTACAACACCTTCACGTGTTATCAAAGGTAAAAGAATGGCCGGTAACATGGGTAACGAAAGAGTTACAATCTCTAAACTGAAATTAGTTAAAGTTGATGCTAATAACGGTTTGGTATTGGTAAAAGGTTCTGTACCGGGATGCGAAGGCAGATTGGTAACTATCGTACCGACAAGAACAAAATGGAATTAGTGAATTTTGCGTAGGGTGAAGTTGAGCGCAAGCGAACGAACCCGAAAGGTGCAAGGACAGAAATTTGTGACAACGAAGTGAAACAAATCGGTTGACCGAGCCCAACAAAATTCAAGACAACAAAAGAAAAATTACAAACAACCCGCTTCTGCCATATAAAACCCGAAAGGGAAAGGGGTAGACGGTAAGCAAAAGGAAAACAGAAAAATGGCAAAAGAATTATTAAATACAAACGGAGAAAAATTAGGCGATATTACACTTGATAAAAAAGTGTTCGGTGTAGAACCTAATATTCACGTAATGCATTTAGCATTAAGAAGACAATTGAACAACGCTCGTCAAGGTTCAGCTTGCACAAAAACAAGAGCTGAAGTTGCAGGCGGCGGAAGAAAACCGTGGAAACAAAAAGGTACAGGTCGTGCAAGAGCAGGATCTTTACGTTCACCATTGTTTGCAGGCGGCGGCGTAATCTTTGGACCAAAACCAAGAAGTTTCGCCTTCAATATGCCTCAAAAAGCAAGACAGTTAGCTTTGAGATCTGCTTTATCAGCTAGAGCTTCTCAGCTGGTTTTAGTTAAAGATTTTTCAACAATCGCAGAACCAAAAACAAAATTGATGGTTTCAGCATTGAAATCTTTGAAGGTAAGCGGAAAAGTTTTGATTATTGCAGATATTAAAGCAGAAGAAAACAAAAATCTTGCACTTTCTGCAAGAAATATTCCGAGTGTAAAACTCTTATTACCGACAAACTTAAACGTTAAAGATTTGTTGGAAGCAGATTATGTTGTTATGACAGAAGCTGCTGTTAAAGAAATAACAGAAAGACTTTCATAGTATTTTCAAAATCAGATAAAGGAAAATAAAAATGAGTAACACAGAAAAACTATACGATGTAATTAAAAAAACATTGATTACAGAAAAATCAGTAGCAGCAACCGAAGGTGCTCAGTATACTTTCGAAGTAAGAAAAGATGCTAACAAAATCGAGATTGCTAAAGCTGTTGAATTAGCTTTTCCTGGAAGAAAAGTTAAAAAAGTAAGAACTGTATATATGCCGTCTCACGAAAAAAGACTGGGATATAAATTCGGAAGAACAGACAGTTCTAAAAAAGCCATCGTAACAATCGAAGGCGATCCGATAGAATTTGTCGGAGTTTAAGAGGCGTAAGCCGGTGTGAAGTGCCGGTGTTGACTTGCAAGAGCAAGACAAGCAGGGCACGAAACATTAAATAGTACAAAAGCCAAGTAGTAGGAGAAAATAAAATGGCTATTAGAAAAATTAATCCGACGTCTCCGGGACAAAGAGGCATGACAAAGAGTGATTATCAAGAAATCACTACTTCAACTCCTGAAAAATCACTGTTAACAAAACTGAAAAAGACAGCAGGAAGAAATAATACAGGTAGAATTACTTGTCGTCACAAAGGCGGCGGTGTAAAAAAATCATACCGTGTAATTGATTTCAAAAGAGATAAGTTCGGTGTACCTGCAACAGTTAAATCTATTGAGTACGATCCGAACAGAAACGTAAGAATTTCTCTATGTTTCTACGCAGATGGTGAAAAAAGATATATTTTAACACCGGAAGGCTTGAACGTAGGAGATGTAATTTTGTCAGGACCTGAAGCTCCTGTTCAGACAGGTAATGCAATTCCTTTGGAATTGATTCCTTTGGGTTCTATTGTTCATAACATTGAAATGATTCCGGGCAGAGGCGGCGTATTAGTCAGATCTGCAGGTAACTCAGCTCAGGTTATGGCTAAAGAAGGAAACTATGTAACAGTTAAACTTCCGTCAGGCGAAATGAGAATGATAAGAAAAGAATGTCTTGCAACAATCGGTGCATTAGGCAATTCAGAATTCAAAAACTTATCAATCGGTAAAGCAGGAAGAAAACGTTATATGGGCGTAAGACCAACAGTTCGTGGTGTAACAATGAACCCATGCGATCACCCACACGGTGGTGGTGAAGGTAAAACAGGTCCCGGCGGACACCCGAAAACACCTTGGGGCAAACCGGCTCTTGGTTATAAGACACGTAAGAAAAACAAAGCTTCTGATAAATTAATCGTTAGAAGAAGAACAAAATAAAACTTAAAAACAAAAGGAGAAATAGATGGCACGTTCATTAAAAAAAGGTGCATATGTAGAAGAAGCTCTACAAAAGAAAATTGATAAGATGAATGCAAACTCTGAAAAGAAAGTTATCAAAACTTGGTCTAGAGCATCAATGATTGTACCTGATATGTTAAACCATACAATCGCTGTTCATAACGGAAAAACTCACGTTCCCGTATATATAACAGAACAAATGGTAGGACATAAGTTAGGTGAATTTGCACCAACAAGATTATTCAAAGGTCATGCA
The DNA here is from genome assembly GCA_017544545.1 of bacterium. Lineage (GTDB taxonomy): Bacteria > Cyanobacteriota > Vampirovibrionia > Gastranaerophilales > Gastranaerophilaceae > Zag111. The sequence goes on along the minus strand of JAFYDY010000031.1, from coordinate 7,408 downwards.
GGTGCAGACAAAGCAAAAAGAGGCTAATTTAAGCCAAAAGTGAATTTAATACTTTAATTAAAAGGACTAAAAAAATGGAAGCAAAAGCAAAACAAACAGACATAAAAATGACAGCAAGAAAACTTCGCAGAGTAATCAACGAAGTTAGAGGAAAAGCTGTTATAGAAGCTCAAGATATGTTACGTTTTATGCCTTATTTTGCAGCAAGAGTGGTTGAAAAGAACCTGAAGGCTGCAGTTGCGAACGCTCGTGAACAATTTGGCGTAGCTCCGGAATCATTGAAGATTTCTCAAATCTTTGCTGATGAAAGTACGACATACAAACGTGCAAGAACAAGAGCTCAAGGTCGTATGTACTCAAGACTTAAACGTACATCGCACCTTACATTAGTAGTTAGTGATACAACAAAATAGGAAAGTAATAAAATGGGACAAAAAACACATCCAACCGGATTTAGAGTAGGAATTATTCAACCTTGGGTTAGTACATGGTACGCTAAGGTTAAAGACTACGCAGCATTTGTAGCAGAAGATGCTAAAATCAGAAAATTCGTTAAGAAAAAGCTGTATGCAGCAGGTGTTTCAAGAATTTTGATTGCAAGAAAAGCTCAAAATACAACAATCACCGTTGTAACAGCAAAACCGGGTATCGTTGTTGGCAGAGGCGGTCAAGGTATTGATGAACTTCGTCAGGACGTTACAAAACATATAGGTAAACCGGTAATTATTAATGTAGTAGAAGTTGCAAGAATAGATGCAGATGCACAATTAGTTGCAGAATCTATTGCACAACAGCTTGAAAAGCGTATCGCGTTCAGACGTGCTATGAAACAAGCTATGCAAAGAACCATGAGATCAGGCGTTCAGGGTATCAAAGTTATGGTATCAGGACGTTTGGGCGGAGCTGAAATCGCTCGTTCAGAATGGGCTAAAGAAGGAAGAATTCCTCTTCAGACATTGAGAGCTGACGTTGATTACGGTTTCACTGAAGCTGATACAATCATGGGTAAAATTGGTGTTAAGGTATGGATTTTCAAAGGCAACTTGATGCCCGGCGAAATTGCAGATCAAAACATTAAACACAAAAGCAGTAAAGACAATGCAGAAAAAGGTGCAAGACGTCCGAGAAAATCAAGAGCGGCATCTTCACAGGAAGCATAGTCCAGGTAAAAGGCAAAAGGTATAAATAATAGGAGCAAAATATAATGTTACAGCCTAAGAAAACAAAATACCGCAAAATGATGAAAGGCAGAATGAAAGGTACTGAAACAAGAGGTACAAAACTTGAATTCGGTCAATACGCTCTGCAAGCAGTAGAGCCGGGCTGGATAACCAGCCGTCAAATCGAGGCTGCACGTCGTGCAATGACTCGTGAAATCAAACGTGGCGGTAACGTTTGGATAAAAATATTCCCGGATAAACCGATTACTGCAAAACCTGCAGAAACCCGTATGGGATCAGGTAAAGGTAACGTTGAATACTGGGTAGCGGTTGTAAAACCGAACAGAATATTGTTTGAACTTGATTACTTTGAAAGAGAAGTTGCTGTTCATGCTTTAGAATTGGCAGCACAAAAATTACCTATCAAAGTTAAGATAGTTGAACAACCAAGAGAACAAGCATAGTAACTCCCCTTAACGAGAAGATTTCTTGGTCGGCATAAGGCGAGTCAATATAAAGGAAAAGTAAAATGAAATTAAGTGAAATGCGTGAAAAAACAGCAGATGAGTTACAAAATGCAATTGTTGAATGGAAAAAACAATTACTTGAATCAAGATTGAAACTTTCAACAAACAAATTGGAAGATACATCAAGTATCTCTAAAACAAAAAGACTCATCGCTCAAGCAAAAACAATAATTAAAGAGAAAGGTAAAGAAAATGCCTAAGAAAGAAAAACAAGGAATAGTAGTTAGTAACAAAATGGACAAAACAGTAGTCGTAAAAGTTGCAGACTACGAACCACACCCAAAGTATAAAAAGATTATGGAATCTAACAAACACTACAAAGCTCACGATGCAGAAAATGCATGCGGCATTGGCGATACAGTCAGAATTGTAGAAGCTAGACCAATATCAAAAGACAAACGCTGGGCAGTGGCTGAAATCGTTGAAAAAGCAAGATAGTAAATATCTTGTCCTGAGTGTGACTCAGGGTTAAAAAGCAACATTACCAAAGAGTAATGAGAGGCAAAGTAATTTGAGGGCAATCCTCAAAAGTAAAACAAAAGGAAAGAAAAATGATACAACAAGAAACTAGATTAGAAGTAGCAGATAACACAGGTGCAAAACAACTGTTATGTATTCGTGTTATGGGCAGCTCAAACAAAAAATTTGCGGCCGTAGGTGATGAAATAGTTGCTTCCGTAAAAGATGCAACTCCGAATATGGCTGTAAAAAAAGGTGAAGTTGTTCGTGCTGTTGTTGTAAGAACAAAAGCTGACATCAAACGTAATGACGGATCTGTTATCAGATTTGATGAAAATGCTGCTGTAATTATCAACAAGGACGGCAACCCGAGAGGTACTCGTGTTTTCGGACCTGTAGCTCGTGAATTGCGTGATAAAGGTTATATGAAAATTGTTTCTCTCGCACCGGAAGTTATCTAATAAATATAACATGTAATAGACCAATCATGGTCAGTCCATGAAGATAAAACCAGGAGAAAAAAATGACTAACAAAAATAAGAAAAGCCTGCATGTAAAAACCAGCGACAGAGTCGTTGTAATTGCAGGAAAAGACAAAGGAAAAATCGGTAACGTAAAAAAAGTTGATCTTGAAAAAGGCAGAGTTTATGTTGAAGGTGCCAATATGGTTACCAAGGCTCAAAAACCTCAGCCGGCTGCAGGTATTCAGGGCGGACTTATCAAATTGGAAGCATCAATTGATTCTTCAAATGTTATGGTAGTTTGTCCGGCTTGCGAAAAGTCAACAAAAGTAGGAACAAAAGTTATTGATGGTAAAAAAGTTCGTGTTTGTAAAAAATGCGGTGAACAGCTAGATGCTTAATGTGTAATTTGATTACGACATTAATACCAATAGTAAAGGAAAAAGAAAAATGACAGTAACAAAAAATTTAAAGAAAAAATACGTAGAAGACGTAATTCCGGCTATGAAAGAAAAGTTCGGATACAAAAATGATCACCAAGTACCAAAATTGGTTAAAGTAGTTTTAAACATGGGTGTTGGTGAAGCTTCACACAACTCAAAAATTGCTGAATCAATTGAAGCTCAATTAACAAAAATTGCAGGTCAAAAGGCTGTTGTTACAAAAGCTAAAAAATCAATTGCTTCATACAAATTGAGAGAAGGTATGCCGGTTGGTGCAATGGCAACATTGCGCGGCGAAAGAATGTATGATTTCTTGCAAAAATTAATTTGCGTTGTATTACCAAGAATTCGTGACTTCCGTGGTATCAGTGCAAAAAGTTTTGACGGTCGCGGAAACTATACATTAGGCTTGAAAGAACAAGCATTATTCCCTGAAATCACATACGAAGAAGTTGATTTAGTTAAGGGTATGAACGTTTCAGTTATTACAACAGCTGAAACAGACGATGAGGCTAGAGAATTGTTAAGACTTCTCGGTATGCCGTTCAAAGGTAGTAATAAATAATAAATAAAACAAAGGAGAAATTCATGGCTAAAAAAGCGATGATAAACAAAGAACTTAGACGCGAAAAACTTGCTGCAGCCGGTAAATATCCGACAGTAAGATTACACAACAGATGCTCAATTTGCGGCAGACCTCACGGTTTCCACAGAGATTTCGGTTTGTGCAGAATTTGTCTGAGAAAAATGGCTCACCAAGGTTTGTTACCTGGTGTTACTAAAGCAAGCTGGTAGGGGTAAATATTTATCCTGACTAAAATTGGCAAATAATATTGCCAATAATATTGATATTGATAAAAGAGCGGAGTTTACCGCTCTTTTTTAACTGTAAATAATTGTTAAATAATCAAAATATTTGGCATAAATTTATTATAAATGCTTGTTTTTAAAATATTTTCATGATAATTTAGTGGTGTCAGACTGTTGAAATAAGTCTGCAAGGTGTAAAAACCGGTCAGGCGACATTAATTCAATAAGTGACGAGTACACAAGAAACCGTACAGGCAAGTCCTGTGCAGGTCTAACAAGGAGAATAAGTATGAACACAGATCCGATAGCAGATATGCTAACAAGAATCAGAAACGCTAACACTGTAAGACACGAATCAGTTATTGTTCCTGCTTCAAAATTGAAAATTGAATTAGCAAGAATCTTAAAAGAAGAAGGTTTTATTGCTGATTATTCTGTTGAAGAAACCGGCAAATTCAAAGTTATTAACATCACTTTGAAATACAATAACGGTGTTCCTGTTATTACAAAATTGCAAAGAGTTTCAACACCTGGTTTGAGACACTACTCAAAAGCTAAAAACTTACAAAAAGTTTTAGGCGGCATGGGCGTTGCTATTGTTTCAACACCAAAAGGTTTGCTAACAGACAGAAAAGCAAGAAAAGAAAACGTTGGCGGCGAAGTTCTTTGCTACGTTTACTAGTAAAATTAAAGGGTCGGACATAATTGGTAGAAAAGTCCGAAGGGGTATTAGATATCCCAACAAAAAAGTAAGTACATAATATACCACAAGGAGAAATTAAAAATGTCAAGAATTGGTAAAAAGCCTATCGATATTCCTCAAGGCGTTGAGGTAAAAGTAGAAGGACAAGTTGTAACAGCAAAAGGTTCTTTAGGTACTGAAGTTGTTAATGTTCGTCCTGAAATTGCAGTAAAAATGGAAAACAATCAGATTGTTTTGACAAAAGTTGGTACATCTCGTGAAACAGATGCATTGTATGGTTTGTCAAGAACATTGGTTGCAAACGCAGTTAAAGGCGTTAAAGACGGTTTTGAAAAGAAACTGGAAATCAATGGTGTAGGTTACAGAGCACAAATGCAGGGTAAAACTTTGAATATGGCTCTTGGCTATTCTCACCCTGTTGATATCGTTCCGCCGGAAGGTATTACTATTTCTGTTGAAGCTAACACAAAAATCACTGTTAAAGGTTCTAACAAGCAGATGGTTGGCGATATTGCAGCTTTAATCAGATCAAAACGTAAACCTGAAGTATATAAAGGAAAAGGTATCAAATACGAAGGTGAATACATCAGACGTAAAGCCGGAAAAGCAGGTAAGAAATAGGGGTAAATATTTAATAGTCAGCTTAATTAAATGGCTATCCCCTGTAATATTAGTAGAAGCCCGCATAAACCCTTGAAGTGGTTTTTCAAGAAGGTTTGGGTTAAGAAAGGATAAGAAAAATGATTAAACAACAAACAAGAAAACCAATCGTTCAAAAAAGACACAGATCAATAAGAGTAAAATTGTCAGGTACTGCTGAATTCCCAAGATTGGCAGTTTACAGAAGTACAAAACACATTTATGCTCAATTGATTGATGACGAAAATAATGTAACATTAGCCTCAGCATCATCAAATGACAAGGATCTTAAAGAAAAATTGTCACACGGTGGTAATGTTGATGCTGCAAAAGTTGTTGGTGAAGCAATTGCTCAGAAAGCTAAAAAAGCAGGTATCGAATGCGTTGTATTTGACAGAGGCGGATTCTTATACCACGGCAGAGTTGCTGCATTGGCAGAAGCTGCAAGAGAAGCAGGCTTAATGTTCTAATTTGAACTAAAATTAAAAAAAGAGGTTCCTTAATAAAGGAGCCTCTTTTTTGTTAGAAATTTTCAAGACATTCTTCCAGATATTTTTTATACTCTTCTTTCAAAGACTTTGGAGAAATTAATTTGCAGCCTTTTCCCCATTTGAAGATATGCCATATAATTTCTTTGCTGCCGCTTGCCTTGAAAGTTACGGTGTATGTTCCGTCATCGTTTAATTTTCCCTTTTGTGTCGGGTGAAAATTATATTGGCTTGCTTCCTGTGCAAGTTCTTGATCAAACTGTAGTTTTACATCAAGAATTTCGCCGTGATATACTCCGAAAGAAAGATTTGTGTATTCCTGAAGATTGAAATCCCCTCTTTCAAAAATTTTATCAGTGAGCCTGAGATTTTCAAATTTATGCAATAAATAGTTATAGATTTCTTTGCCTTTAGCCTTTTCTCTTGCAACAAGATAAATTTTGTTTCCGTAAATCATACCGAGAGGCTCTATCAAACGCTTTTTGCCATGGTATATTCCTTCAACCATTTTGGAATGCTGAACGGCATCTCTTATAACGGATAGCGTTTCAAGGCTTATTTTATAGTCAGGCATTTGGCGAACAGCATAACCTTCAGTTCTCATTATAAGTTCTATATTATTTTCAACCGAATCAATATGTTTTTTGTTAAAAGCTTTGAGTTTTTCAACTGTCTTGCCGAGTTCTTCTTTCAATTCTTTGTTTGTTGTACGTCTTTGGTATTGCTCAATATTTGCAACTTCTTTTGGGGTGAATGATATGAGCGAACTGATTGAATAATTGATGAACCCCCAGTGCTTTTGATTATCATCGGTTTCAATTTCATCAACCTGCGGGAAAATGCAGGTCAGACTGTCACGCATACGTTCTGCTGTTCTTCTGGAAACGTTGTATCTTTCGGCAATATCATTAAGTGTTACCCCCTGAACTTTTGAGGACATGTATATTGCCAAATCTATAATGTCTGAAACTCTTGAATATCTTGGTTTATCTTCCATATTATTCTCCTTTTTTGTAATTATATCACATGTGACCGTTTCTGTCATATTGGTAAATTATTATAAATTTGTCAGAGGAAATAATAAGAAAGGACTAAGGCTATGATTATATTAGAAGCAATTTTAGGTTTTTTTATTTTGGATGAAGTTTGTAAAATATTTAATGATGTATATGATGATCAGGATCGTTTGGAGGATGAAATTTATCGTTTGAAACGTGAATTGGCGGTTGCAAGAAAAAGGGTATAAATGGCTATGTGATAGTGAAAGGAGGAGTGTTGTGCGGCAGAATTTGCCGCACAACTTTTTTGCTTGAAATTCTTTAATTTGTGTAGTACATTAAGCTCTATAGGGGGTATGTATGAAAAAAATAGTTTCTGTAATGGTTTTTGTTTTAATATTGGGGCAAACAGGTGCAAGTGCTTTTGATTGGGGAAGTGTGCTTACTGTACTTTCTCAGAACAGAACAAATACTGTGAGTCAAAATCCAACTACTTCTGCAGATGTATTGGCGGCTCTTGCAAATTTCCAGTCGCAAGCGCAAAGCGTTGATAATTCAGTTCAGAATTCTTTCTTGTCAGTAGTTTCACAACTTTCCAGCCCACAGGAAGCAACAATATTGGATTCAAAGATTTCATCTATTCTTTCGAATAATACACAAAATCAGGAACAAAAAAGTGTATTAATAAACCAGTTAATATCAAATTATACGGCAACGTTA
>JAFYDY010000030.1 GCA_017544545.1 bacterium | reverse complement strand
CCCCTTTACAAAAATATTTAATTGTTATATAATGAACTCGTTAAAGTTTTACTTGTAAGAAAAGAGGAAGTAGAAATGAAAAAATTATTAGCAAGTTTATTGGTTGGTGGCTTTATTGCATTAAGCGCATCTCCTGTATTTGCTTACGCTGGAATTGATGATGTAAGCAAAAATTATTGGGCTCAACCTGAAATCGCTAGTGTAGTAGGCGACCAGGTAATGACATTAACAAAAGGTAACTTCAATCCTGAAGGTAAAATGTCAAGAGTTGAATTTGTAAAAGCATTATTGAAAGTTTTAGGTCAAGATCAATTAGCTGTTAAAACAGCAGTTAAATTCTCTGACGTAGCTAAAGCTTCTGATATCTATGCACCTATCGCTAGATCTCAACAATTAGGTTTGGTTTATGGTTATCCTGATGGAACATTCAAACCAGACAGAGCAGTTTTGAGAGATGAAGCTCAATCTGTTATCAGCCACATCACTATTGATTCACCTGTTAACAGAAACATCGTTTCAAAATACTCAGATGCTGCTAAAGTTCCGGCATGGGCTAATGATGTTTACGCTAAAACATTATCTTATGGTATTTACGTAAATCATCCGAACGAAAATGAATTAAGACCTACAGAAGACTTAACAAGAGCTGAAGCAGCTGTATTGTTATACAGACTTAAACAAAGACTTAACCTTGTAAAATCTCAATACAAAGCAGCTTCTGAAACAGTTTTAGGAACAGAACACTTGAACGTTACTAAGAAAGCTCCTAACAACGAAGTTACTATTACTAACTTGAGAAATATCGTTAGAGAAGGTAACGTATTGGAAGTTGAATTCAACGAAGCATTCAAATCTAAATTGCATGCAGCTGGTGACGGCGTAACATTCACAAACTCTGAAGACATCGTAACTGAAGAAGGTACAGTATTGTTCCCAGCAGGATCAGTATTCTACGGTTCAGTTCTTGATGTTCAAGATCCTCAATGGTTCAACAAAAACGCTAGAGTTTACGTACAAATTAACAAAGTTGTAACTCCATGCGGCAAAGTTGTTGATATGAACGCTAAACCATTCTACAAAGATTATGCTTTGAAAGAAGGTCCTTGGATGACAGCTGGTAAAGTTGCATTGTACACATTAGGTGGTTCTGCAGTTGGTACCGGCGCAGGTGTTGGTTTCTCATTCATACCTGATCCTGACAAAGTAGGTACTGGTATCGCTATCGGTACTCCTGTTGGTGCTGGTGTTGGTTTAATCACAGGTTTGGTAACTCCTGGTTTGAACTACTCAGCTAAAGAAGGTGAAGAAATCCAAGTTATCTTGTTAGACGACGCTAGCATCGCTAAGTAGTCTTTAAGATAAAAGCTTTAAAAAGCGGTTCTGATTTTTCAGAGCCGCTTTTTTTTGTGCAGTCCGGTCAGTTTTGTTTAGCCGGAATGTCTTATATTATTTGTCCCTTTGGGTATAGAATTAAATATCAAAACTTATAAAATGGTAATATACCAAAGATGGCTATGTTATCAGTTAAAATAGGAGATTTAGTATGAAAAGAGTTTTTGCAGCTTTAGGTTTGATAACCTTTATGGTTCTTCCTGTTCAAAGTTTTGCCTGGGAGTATGACGGGCTTGGTAGTCTGAATCCTTTTACGGGGTTTAGGAATTGTAATCCGTGTAAGTGTGAAAAGGTGAGAAAGCCGAAACTCACAAAATGCGAAAAGCTTCACGGATACAAAATTATAAAAGACGAAGCTCCGACAGGATGTGCAGCCCCATTATTTATGAAACGATTGTTGTACCAAACAATTCTTGTCCAAATTGCATGAAGGCATTTTAAATGTACAAAAGAGTGGCTCAACTATTGTTGAGCCACTCTTTTTAATTGTTTATTAGTATTCAATATCTCTCAGAGCTTTAAATATTCTGTCAGTGATTTCCTGAATATATTTCTGGCTGACCATTCCGTTAATAACGGCATCAGATATCTGATAAACAGGTCTTATGTACTGCTGAGCCGTTTTATTTACATCAGCAAACTGCATATCTGCAGCTGCTCCGGTTTTACCTCTTTCGGCAGCACGTCTGTACCAGCGCTCTTTGATAACTTCAAGAGGTGTAAATACGTAAACTTTGACATCCATAATGTCACGAACGCCTTCATTCAGTACGTATAAACCTTCAGTCAAAATAACTTTTGCCGGAGTTTTTTCATCGCCGTCCGGATCGGATTCGCAAGTTACAAAGTTATATTTTGGCGACTTAACGGTCAGACCTTCTTTTAAAGCTACAAGATGGCTTTTCATAAGGTTTAAATCTATTGCATCCGGAGTGTCAAAGCTGAAGCCTGTTTTGAACAAAGCTTCGTAACTTCCTGCTTCTTTTAATTCTTTAGAGGTGTCTTTGTAATAGTCATCGCAGCGAATAACAGTGTAGATGCCCTGTGTTTTGTCTTTAACGCATGCTTTGATAGTATTATCAACAAAGACAGTTTTGCCGGAAGCACTTTCTCCCGTAATACCTATCAAAAAAGTTCTTTTCTTTTCCTGAACGATTTTTCTTGCAATATTTAATATAAGATTATCTGAAATTCGGAGGAATAACGGTTGTTCTTCCTTTTTATCTTCTTCCAGTATTTGTTTCATGCTGTCAACGATTCTGGATATAATTTCCATGTCACGTCTGCTTGAATAATAATCATAGCTTGTCATCTCAAAATCTTTCAACATTTCGTTCCCTTTGCAAATATGGTAACATTGTACTTTAAAATACCTTTCATAACCATAAATGATGAAATTTTGTAACAAAAATTTTAAAAATATTAAAGTTTTGAAAAAACGTGCCGATATATTTTTTGTAAAGGTAATTAAGGAGTATGATTTATGTACGAAGACGGTATGTTTGATAAATCAGTGCAGGAAGCACAGATAGAGGGTTTAAAATCATTAAAACGTGAAGTTAAAACTGTAGAAAAAATTATAGAAAGATTATTAACTCAATTATTGGAATGTTCTGCAAATGTTTCAGAGCGCGATTTCAATGTATGCAGTTTATAATTTTACAAAAATTTAGAGCCGCTAATTGCGGCTCTTTCGGATATTAATAGTTGTTTTATGCTAAATAATCATATTGCAGATTTTGCATAAATGGATTTATTCCCATTTGCATATATGGATTTGATGCCATTGTAGCTGCAAGAGGATTGAATGTCCCTGTTGAGGAGCTTGCCCCCGGCACATATGCCGAGAAGTTCGCTGTAAGAATTCCAAGGATTGCAGAGAATCCATATGGATCTATTACAGGTTTATTTTGTGCTGCAGCTGTTTCTGCCGGTTTGGCAGTTGTTTGTGTTGTTTGTCTATTGCCTTGTTGTTCTGCTTTTGTATTAACTTCTTCTTTTTCCAGTAATTCTTTTATTTCATCTACGGTATAACCGTTTTCAGCTGCGTATGCTATTTCTTCATCGGTTAAGCCCAATTCTTTGCATTCTTTTTGGTATGTTTCAAGATCAGCGATTGCGCCTTCGCCCTCGGCCGGTTCACTTGGAGAAATCTTTTCTCTTATAAAGTAGCCAACTATTCCGCCGATTAGACCACCAATAACTGTTCCGGCTCCCGGGAAGATTGAACCGATTGCTGCACCTGCAGCCATACAACCAAGTTCAACACCGACTCCGGCAGTTTCTTTCATTCCGCCAGCAAAGCCTTCGTTTTTAAATTTCTTAAATATTGCCGGTCCGTCAAAAATCAGGGTCAAAGCTGCGCCAATAAACGGCATTCTTTTGCCGAGAGCTTTTATTACACCTTTTGCTCCACCCCAGAAAGTACTTTTGCCCAACAACAGTTTAGGTGCACCTTTGCCGAGTGCTCTTTCAACTTGTCTGTTAAATACTTTAGTACGGAGGACTTCACCTCTTACCATCGTGCGTATATCTTTTGGTAATGTCCTTAAACTTTTTCCTAACCGTTTAAAATATCCGCCGCCACCTGCTGCAGCTTGTTCTGCGATATCTTTTTCAACAGCTTTTGCACCGGCTTTTACTTTTGTCCATATAGATGAACCTTTAGCCGCACTTCTCACGCCTTTACCAAATAGTTCTGCACTTGTACCAAATGCCATTTCAGGAAGCAGTTTAGCTGCTCTGACGCCATATTTGGCGATTTTTCCGATTAATCCCATGATTCTTTCCCTATTAATTATCCCCTATATTATCTATAAGTTATTTTTTATAAGAAAATTGATTAATTGTTAATAATTGTAAATAGCAAAAAGCAAGATTTTAAAATCTTGCTTTTTGTTATTTATATGATGGATTAAGCTATAGCATTGAAGTTCATATTTTGCATATAAATATCATCTGCGTATGGATTTGAGAAATTATCGTTATTGAAAGGATTTGACTGGTAACCGTTGTTAAAAGGATTTCCGGTGAAGCTCGGTTGTTGTACTGCCTGAGGTGCTGCTGCGCTTGCCGGTAAAGTTCCTTCCTGTTGCATTCTTTGAACTCTTTCCAGAGCTTCGGCATCTTTTTCTTGTTCAAGAGCTTTCTTTTCTGAGTATGATTTACCTACAATTTTGGTTGTAAGCCAGTCACCAACGGCAAATCCTATGAAGCCTCCGAGTGGTCCGGCAATTGTTGTACCAACGGCTGCAGCTAACGATGCTCCGGTTAATCGGGCAGCTGCTCTAACGGTTTCAATTAAACCTTGTCCAATACCCTTTTCTTTTGTTGCTTTAATTATATTTGGTAATTCTAATGCAATCAGGAATAAGTTACCGATTAAAGGTAATTTTTTACCGATGCCCTTGCAGAAGCCCTTTATGCCACCATTGAAGCCGGCTAATTTCAACGCAAGACCAGATTTGCCTGCTGCCTTTGCTGTTACCATAGCACGTCCTGCACCCATCCTTCTTGATGCTCCGAGTACAGAAGGAATTTCTTTAATTGATTTCCACATTGATTTAAAGAAACCGCTGCCTGTAGCTGCTTTTGCTGCTGCTACATTAGCTTCAATTCCTTTCCCGCCTGCTTTAATCATATTTTTTATGTATTGGCCAACAGATATATCTGCTGTTTTTGTAACAGCTGATGCTGCTTTGGCTCCGGCATTTGCCGCATCTCCAAACATAATATATGGCGATGCTTTTACTAATCTTTTTGTGTAATTAAATGCCTTTGGAGCGTAACCAATAATCCTACCAATTAAAGTCATAATTTACCACCTTACATG
>JAFYDY010000004.1 GCA_017544545.1 bacterium | reverse complement strand
TTGTTCATGAAATATTCGCCGGTTCTGTATTTGCCGGCAATAAACCCTGCAATATTTAAAATTCTTGAATCGTCCGGAATTTCAAAGTATCCTTCGTCCGTACAAAACAGAAAATAACTTGCAATTTCTTCAAGCGACAAATATGTGTTTAGCGAAATTTCGCTTATGCTCTGGTTTTTATCAACAGCATCAAGAATATTATAGATATTTGTATCAAAACCCGATTTTTTAAAATCGTGTTCACACTTGCCTTTGTACGTCAAAATTGGTTTATAGGTCGCAAAAACGTATGATAAATTTTCGCTGCTGTTAATTTCTTCGGATAATTTGTTGTATATTATCTCTTTTACCCAGCTTGGAAAACTTGATATTCTGTTTAAAAATTGTGTTAAAATTTCTCGTTTCAAATTCATATCCTTTAGTAATCAGAATTTTACCATTAATATGGATAAACTTAAATAATATTATAAATTGTAACAAATATTGTACTTAGCTCTGTCGGTCAATATATTTCTAGCCGGGTTACCGATTTATCAAAGGTGTTGTGATATTAAAATATTTTTGAAAAAGGAGCAAAATGATGACAAGCAGTATTTACCAATCCGACATTGTTGAGATGAAAGAGCTTGACAATTTATTTATAGAATTGACTTCAAAGAATTGTAATCAAAGATGCAAAAATTGTTATATAGATTTCCCTTTGTATAAGAAACAGGCAGATTTCATTGATATTGATATAATCAAGCAGGCATTAGAGGATACTATTGATGAAAAAATAAAGTGCATATATTTGTCAGGGGCAGAACCTATGACTCATCCAGATTTTAATTCAATACTCAGGCTGTGTCTGAAAAGAACGGATGTTTGTATATGTACCAACGGTTCCTTTATAAATGAAAAGAAGGCACGGTTTTTGAAAAAAGTAGAAGGGGAATCTTCAAATACTATTATTTTTAAAATCAGTATAGATCATTATGATGAGGTTAAAAATGATGATGTCAGGTACAGAGGAGCATACAGGCATGGAATGTTTGCAATCAGACATTTGTTAAAATACAACTTTAGCGTTATTCTTTCCCTGACAAATTATTATAATCTTTCAAAAGAAGAAATATTTAGCGGGTTTAAATCTTCTTTTAAGCGTTACGACATAAATTCAGATTCAATATTAATTCAGATATCTCCGTTTCACAACAAATTACCAAAGCCGGAGGAGCCGAAGATTGAATCGTCTGAATGTTTTGATTGTATTAACAGTCGTGTAATATCGTCAAGCGGTGTATACACTTGTCCGTTTTTGGCAAATGATTTCAGGGGGCGTTGCGGGGGATCTTTTGCTGATTATAATAAGAAATGTTCTCTTGAAACGGAATATTGTGCAACTTGTGCCAAATCTCCGTCGCCGATATTTTCTTTGGATTTTTCTTTGTTTCAATAATAAGGATATAAAAAACCCTCTCAACTGAGAGGGTTTTAAACTTTTAATTCTTTGCATAAACTTTGAGATTGAAGTCTATGAGAAGAACTTTTTTATTCTTTTTATACGGAACAATTTTTACTGTTTCAATATCAAGGAAATGTTCGTGTTTATACAATTCCTTCAAGAAATTATCATAATTTACGTAATTTGCAATCATTTCCATATTTAATCTTGCAACGTTATACTGTGTTTTTGCATTTTGAACAAATCTGTCATCTTCAGGATATGGAATATTTTTTATTGAACGAATTTTAATCTTATTCGCTCTGACAAGTTGCAGAATTTCTTCTAACTCACCAGCGATTGCTGCATCATTATCCATCCCTTCCACAACAGGTTTGTAGAACGGTTTGCCGCTTTCCTGATTGGCTTGTTCCTGAGCTCTTTCTGTTTGCTCTTTTGTACTGTATTCAGCAAGCATATTTTCTTTTTGCTGAACAGTATCCTGCTTGGTTTTGATTTCAGCTTGAACACCTGTATAATCCATTATAGATGTTTTAATTTGAGGAGCTAAAAAGATAATTCCCAAAATTATAACAAATATAAGAAGTATAGGTATCAAAAATTGTTTTAATTTGTCGTTTTCCATTTTTTATCCTTTAAATTATTATTGTTGTTGTTCTTCTTCAGTAGTTTCTTCAGAATCAGCTTTGACTTCTTCTCTGCTTGCCAAGCTTTCTTCAAATTCCGTAAGTTCTTGTTCTGTCATATTTGTGATTTCAAATACATAAGGTGCATCATCAATTGTTGAGGATGTACTATTAACAACCTTATCCAAAGATCCTTCTTTCAGATCAAGTTTGCTTATTCTCAAACCTGAATCAACCAATGAATCTTTCAGGTTTTTGAAAAATACATATACATCTTCCACTGCGTCAGCACAACCTATAATGCTAATCTTGCTGTCATCTCCGGTTAAGAAGTATGTCAGGTATACATTTTTAGGGATAGACTCACCAAGTGCTGCATATGCCATAATCTTAGTTCTGTTATTTTTTAATACTTTTTCAATTTCATTTACGGCATTGAATTCTTTATTTGTAGCTCCACCGTCATATTTTGCCAGTTCAGCGTCCAACTGAGAAATTCTGTTATCTAATGCTGAACTTTCTTCTCTTGCTTTAGTTACCATCCCTTTCAGGAAGAAGTTAGCAAGGAAAAGCGGAACTAATATCAAAGCACCTATTATGGCAACAATAACGGCCGCCTTTTGAGGTGTCATTTCACCAAATGGTGTTTCAATTGTAGCTACAGGTTCAATTGGCTTTGCCTGATCTCCAAGGAAGTTTACATCAACAGGCATTCCGATACTGTTTGCCGGAACAACGTGACCGATAGCGTGTAAAGAAACCTTTAACTGATCTTCTGCAAGAATGTTCAGGTTAGATGTAAGTAACGGTTCCATACGGAATTTGTTATCTTCAACAAATACTACCTGTCCACCGAATTGCATTTTTTCTGATAATACCTGAGCAGATACCAAATCTGTTTCAGAAACAATAACCAAAGAGCTTGAAGATGAGCTCATAAATGCAATTTGAGCGGCATTGTCAATAGCGCTGTATATTTCTTCCCCTTCATAGTTTTTGAAAGGTATAGGTTCTTCATAATATCCGGCAATTTTCTTGCCCTGCATATCAACGAGTTGGAATCCGCTGTTTGTAACAATCATCAAGCTCCATGCCGCATCTGTTTCCATTTGCTGAGTTGCGACACCAATTTGGTGTAAACCTCTCAAGGATGCAAAAAGTGAACATTCAATACTTACAAGATTTGCGCCCATTGCTGTTAAAACAGCTTTTATCTGAGCAACAGCACTTGCCTGTATTGCGGTGAAGAAAATACTTCTTGAATCCGAACTTTTTGCAACACGATTGTCAAACCAGAACGGTATAGGATCCTGATCTTTACGTTTGAACAGGAAGGATTGTTCCAATTCTCCAAGTACGATTGTTCCTATTCCGTTGTCATCAAGCAAAAGAGGAATCCCTTCTTTTGATCCGAACCATACTGTAGGTATGCTCAGGTGTATGTTAGCCTGAGCTGGACTAACGTTTCTCTTTGAGAAAACTTCTTCTAATGCAGCTCTGAATTCTTCATAGTCTGCAATTTCTCTTTGTCCTTCGTTATAAGTCAGTGGAGCCTGAGCATATGATTTAATGCTGCCGTCTTTACCCAACTCAATCATTTCAAGTCCGCAAGACTGCGAAACAGTAAGGTAAATATTTGTTCCTCCACCCATTCCAAATAAATTTGCCATAATTAACCTTTTACTCTTCTTACTATAATCTTATTTTTATTATACAATATATTTTATAAATGAAAAATGCTTAACATAAATTTACACCGAATGGAGGACGTGACCAATAATGAATTTGACGGTCGAAAAAATAAACAAGTTAAAAAAAGAACGTAATGCCGTTGTATTAGCGCATTGTTATCAGCCGGTAGAAGTCGATTTGGTTGCGGATTATGTCGGTGATTCATTATATCTTAGTCAAGTAGCAGCGAAAACAAATGCAGAAATGATAGTTTTTGCAGGTGTTTATTTTATGGCGCAGACTGCAAAAATATTGTCTCCGGATAAAAAAGTCTTATTGCCTCAGATTGAGGCAGGCTGTCGTATGGCAGATATGATAGATTACAATCAGCTCATTGAATTTAAGGCAAAATATCCGAATTTGCCGGTTGTTTGCTATGTAAATTCAACGGCTGAAGTTAAATCGGAAAGTGATTTATGTGTAACGAGTTCAAATGCTGTTCGTGTAATCAAGCATTTAGGCTCAGAGAAAATACTTTTTGTTCCTGATACTTATCTGGGAAAATGGGTAGAAAAGCAAATTGGCAACATTGAAATTATTACTTATCCGGGATTTTGTCCTACGCATTTGCAAATTCGTCCGGAAGACATTGTAAAGGCAAGAAAAGAACATCCTGAAGCTCTTGTTCTTGCACATCCTGAGTGTCATATGAGTGTTTCGGATATTGCGGATTATGTCGGAAGTACAACAGGTATTATGAAGTTTGCAAAAGAAAGTGATAACAAATCATTCATTATTGCAACAGAACAAGGAGTCGTTGACAGGCTAAAAAGAGATTATCCGAACAAAGAATTTTATCCTGTTAAAAATAATATAGTATGTCCGAATATGAAAATGACTTCACTGGACGATATTTTGTATGTGTTGGAAAATGAAACTAATGAAATAAATGTTGATGAAAAAATTGCCCAAAAAGCTGTCAAATGTATAGATGCAATGCTGGAGGCTTCTAAATAGTTATGGAAAATGAAGTTATTTACGGCAAGAATTCGGTAATGGAAGCATTGATTTCAGGGAAAAGAGAAATCAACAAAATTCTCATATCAAAAAATATACATACAGATGTAAAAATCAACAAAATAAAAGAACTGGCGCAGGAAAAAGGAATAGTCTTTCAATTTGTCGGCAAGGACAAATTTCAGCCATATGCGGAATTTAATCATCAGGGTATAATTGCTCAGATTTCTCCGATTGAATATATGGAATTGGATGACTTTATTGAAAAGCCAGGTGAAAAGTATCGTTCGCTTGTTATCTTGGACGGGGTTGAGGATGTTCACAATTTGGGTGCAATCATAAGAACATGTGTTTGTGCAGGTGTTGATGGTATAGTTATTCCTTCTCGGCGTAATGTTCAGGTTAATTCAGTTGTTGAAAAAACAAGTGCCGGCGCAATAAATCATATTCCTATAATAAAGGTAAACAGTTTGGTTAATGCTGTGCAAAAATTAAAAGATAACGACTGGTGGGTAATTGCAACAGATGCATCAGCAAAAGATAATTATTATGATGTTAAATATGATGATATGAATTTTGCAATAATTATGGGTGCAGAACACGCAGGGGTTTCAAAATCTTTGCTGAAAGCGTCAGATTTTGTGGTAAAAATTCCTATGCAAAACAGTTTTAATTCCTTAAATGTATCTAATGCGCTTTCTGCGATAATATTTGAAACACTGAGACAACGTTTGAAATCTAATAAATAATATGACTGTATGAGCAAAAATTTCATTCTTCGTTGTAGTATATATATAGAATGGAGCATAATGTGAAGAAAGAGTTTGAAAAATTCGGTATATTAACAGACGATATTTCTGATGAAAATGTAGATTTTAAAAAACTTCAGGAAATGGAAGCGGAGTCTGATGACGAAGATGGTGAAGATGTTTTAAAATCGGTTGAAGATCCCAAAGTTCAGGAAAGTCTGCTTTCAATAAATTCTGATGACAGTGTAAAAATATATCTCCGTCAGATAGGTAAAATCCCGCTTCTTACAACGGAAGAAGAATTGGATTTGGCAAAAAAAATTCAGGAAGAAAGAGATGAATTTGCAAAGGACTTGCTTGTCAATGCTAACTTGCGTTTGGTTGTCAGTATCGCAAAAAAATATATCGGACGTGGATTATCTTTTCTGGATTTAATTCAGGAAGGTAATGTCGGTTTAATCAAGGCTGTTGGCAGATTTGATTATAAAAAAGGTTACAAGTTTTCAACTTATGCAACTTGGTGGATTCAGCAGTCAATTACACGTGCTATTGCTGATAAAGCAAGGATAATAAGACTTCCTATTCACATGATAGATTCTATCGGTAAAATTCGCCGTGCAACGATAGATTTGACGGCAGAATTGGGACATCCTCCGTCAAAACAGGAGATAGCATACCGTTTAGGTTTGTCTGTACCGAAACTTACGGCTATTATTAAGTCTGCTCAATCAACTGTAAGTATGGATACTCCGGCAACATCCGACGAAGATTCTTCCAAGATTTCCGATTTTATAGTGGATAATTCGACGATTTCGCCTGACGGAAGGGTTACTCAGGATAATTTGCTGGAAGATATCAGAAAAATTTTAAACCAGTTAAGCCAAAAAGAAAGAGACGTTTTAATTATGCGCTATGGTCTGGACAGTGACGGCACAAAGAAAACTCTTGACGAAATAGGAATGCGTTATGGTGTGTCCAGAGAACGAATCAGACAAATTGAAAACCGTGCTATTTCAAAACTTAAAAAATTATGCAAAAACGAAAAATTGCATGAAGGCTTAACCAATTATTTCGGTGCATAGAATACCGTTCTTCATACATTGATACACCAATCAGATGATTTGTTTTGTGGTGCAGTTTGGTACAATTTTGGTGTAGTTACGTTAAGAAGTATGGAGAATGTATGTATAAGAAGTTATTTATTTCTCTGATGTTACTTTGTGCGGGTTCCTGCGCTATTGCAGCAGAAAAGTACAATACAACATTCAGGGGTTTTCAGAATTTGGAAAGAAAACAGCAAATTATTGCAATAAATAATTTGCAGGCAATTGCCGATAATGATAACGTTCAGTTCTCAACACAATGGCCGTCTGAATATTTCAGCAATGATGGCGTTTATTCATATGTATATCTGGCAAAGAATGATGAAGATTCTTTGGATTTAATAAAATTTGATGTAGATATAAGCGGAATTGACGAATGTGGCTTGGCTGAAAAGACACCGGAGTTTTGTATTCCGAAAGTTAATCCGATATTTTTATCATACGTATACAATGAAAGACTTATAGTACACTATACCCCAAACTTTATTGAAAAACCTGAGGAAAACGCTGTTTTTGAGCTTATTTTAAGAGACGGTAAATACTTGGGCAACAAACTGATAACAAATACGATTGAACCGAAAAACAAAGATGTGAACTATGATTGCAGTCTTACTGCAGCAGGAAAATCAAAAATCTGTAAGGCAACAGATCCTGAAACAAGTGCAACTCTTTATACAGAACATCTGATTCTTAAAGATGTTGAAAAACCGGTAAGTAAAGATAACGTATTTAAATATGTAAAATATAATGCTATAGGTAAAAAAGTTGAAGAATATACCTATTCAAACGGTAAACACGTTTTCTATGATGATGAAGGTGAAATTTCTCAACTGTTCCAGGTCAATGCTGAAAAATTCAGATATTATAATAAGAAATTACCTGATTTATATATAGATATAGACTTTATCAGAGATGTAAATGACAGAGTTGTTGAGGAGATTTATAAGGACAGAAACCAAAAGGTTATGAGAAGATACGTCGCAGACTATGAGCACGGTGATATTAAAGATATTCACGTATATGATATCTTCAGTAAAGCTGATTGGTATATAAAACCGATTGGCACTCAGGCTTATATTTCATCTCCGACATTTTCAATAAGATACTAATTAAGATAATTGAGTTTTTGAGGTTAAAAACGGCAGAGTATTTATTATACTCTGCCGTTTCAGATTTAATAATAAATTTTATTTACCCCCGCGTTCTCTGACGGTAATCCTTATCGGAGTTCCGAAGAAGCCGAAAGCCTCACGCAGTTTGTTTTCAATATAGCGTTTGTAACTGTCTTTAATCAGTTCTTCGCTATTAACAAACAGAACAAAAGTAGGCGGCTGGGTTTTTGCCTGAGTTGTATAATAAATCTTGAGCCGTTTTCCTTTGAAGCTGGTTGGCGGGTTAAGTGCGTACGCTTCATTTATAACTTTATTCAAAAGCCCTGTTGAAATTCGTTTTGTACATTGTTCATAAACTTCAACAGCCCTTTCAAAAATCTGATTCAACCGTTGTTTTGTAACTGCACTTATAAATATTTTTGGGGCATAACTCAGAAACGGAATATCATTTGAAAGTTCTTTTTCATACTTATTGACGGAATTTGCCTTCTTATCTTCAATCAAATCCCACTTATTGATAGCGACAATTAAGCCTTTTCCGGATTCTGTTATTATTGATGAAATCTTTTTATCCTGATCAGAAATACCTTCTTTTGCATCAATAACCAAAACGGCAACATCGCACTCCCTGATTGAGCGTATAGCTCTATCAACGGCAAATTTTTCCACTCCGTAATCGACTTTTGATTTTTTGCGGATACCGGCAGTATCAACAATAATGAATTCATTGTCTTTATATTCAATATAACTGTCAATACTGTCTCTTGTTGTTCCGGAAACATCAGAAACGATTACTCTGTCTGTATTTAATAAAGAGTTCACAATTGAGGATTTGCCGGCATTTGGGCGGCCTACAATGGCGATTCTTATACGATTATCTTTTTGTTCTTCTTCCAGAATTTCAAAATCTTCTGTAATTATTTCAAGTAAATCTCCCACGCCGCCGGAACCATGCAGTGCCGAAATTCCTATGGGCTCTCCAATAGCCAGTGCATAAAAATCACTTGTCATAATAAGAGAGTCAGGATTGTCGCATTTGTTTACGGCAAGGTATATGGGTTTATTTGACTGACGCAAAACGTTGGCAATATCATAATCTATCGGATTTATTCCGTCTTTGCCATCAACCAGAAAAATAATTTTATCAGCTTCTTCACAGGCAAGTTTTGCCTGATCAAAGATTGAAACCATAATGTCGTCTTCGTCTCCGGGAATGATTCCACCTGTGTCGATTACGGTAAACTGTTTATTTTGCCATTCAACGTCAAAATATATTCTGTCACGGGTTACCCCGGGCAAATCATCCACTATGGAATGTCTGGAGCCCAATAAACGATTAACAAATGTAGATTTGCCTACATTTGGCCTTCCGACTATTGCAACTATAGGTTTTCTTTTCATAAGTTCAGAATATCATAAAATTTTTGAAAATTAAATCATGCCGGTCTGTTTTGCAAGATTTATGGCAGGGGCGTACTTCGGCAGGATTTCGAGGCATGTTCTCAGTGCCTTATGACATTCTTTGATATTTTTATTGTGATAATAGTATATGTAAGCCAAAAGATAATGAAGTTCAGGATCGTGATAAAACTTATCTTTTGCTTTTTTTAAATACAGCATTGATGCAGACATAAGGTTATTTGCCCAAAAAACTCTGCCGATAAATTTATAGCATTCGGGGTTGTAATAGGCTAAATAGTCTGCGTATCTCAGGATTTTATCAATATAATTCCCTTTACAATAGAGGATTAAAAGCCCCAAATCAATTTCCAGAAAATTTCTTATTTGAAAATATGTAGGAAAAGAGTGTATATCGTCTTTGATGAATTGCAAAAGTAAAAGCCCCCATTTTGCTCTGGGATCATAATCTTTTGCAAGTTCAAACAGTGCCTGTGCCCTGTCCGGTCTGTCAAGTATAATGCAGCAGTATGCAGCTTCGGTATAGTGTTTATGTTCTTCAAAGTATGCTCTGCAGCCTTTTATCCTGCCGGATAAAAAGTCGTTCTTTTTTTTGTCGTATTCACTCGTCATACTTTGCTGCTTCCCGTTGCTAATAAAAGAAGATAAGCTATTCTCGGATAGAAATATCAAAAACGGCTTATCTTCTTTATCTTATACCTTCTTCTTGTTTAAACTATATGCTTATTGACTCCATCATTGATTGCATCATCATATCTCTGATTACTTCAGGAGAAACTTTTTGTTCGCCTTCCGTCATATATGGCAACAGGTTTGTAATATCGCTGCTGTCGTTTTTTCTGTCGTTGCCAAGAAGCATATTTAATTCTTCAAGTTCTTGTTTTTGTTTTATAAACTCAGGATCTTTTTCAATGCTTTTGAAATCAATAGCTGATGGTTCATAAGCTAATTTTATTGTTTCCGAGTCTGTTTTATGATTGTCGAATCTCTTTATATCATTCAACTCTCTTTGTTTTTGCTGAGGGTCAGAATCTTCTTCGCTCATATTTATTGTCTGTTGAAGTTTCTTTAATTGAAGTTGTTGATATTGTTGATTTACTTCCGGAGACAAGCCGTTACCGTACGGAGCATTTATGAATGCATCGAGGCTTGCATCTTGTTTGCCGAATGGCAGTGAAATTTTATTTTCACCTTCTTCAGCTTCCGGTTCTTCAATAGGATTACCATTTTCATCAACAGGAGACATTCTTAATCTTAACTGTGCAAGATTTCTGTCAATAAGTTTTTGCGGATCAACAGGCTGGAATGTGTAATTAGCCAAATGAGCGTACGGATATATTAATTCCGGTTCGTTTACGTTTTGGAAACATTCCTCTTCGCCGTTATCCATAATACAATTTCTTCCGTTAGTTGCATATTTTACAATCATAGGATTGTCATGTAATGAAATAACTTTTTCATATGCTCTTATAGCTTCGTCTTTCTTGCTGCATTTTGTATATGCCATAGCAAGATAGTAGAATCCGAGAGTGTCATAAGGATATTTTCTTACGTAAGCTTCGCATTCCTGCAAGCATCCGGCAAAATCGCTCTTTCTGTATTTTGCAATAATACTTTCCAATGTAGGTTCTGCGTAGAATATAGGACCTTCCATCCAAGAAGGTGTTGTTGTCGGATCAGAATATACGTTCCTTGAAGATTCTCTTAATGTTTCGTTTCTGTTAGAAGCTTTTTCATAAACCGGTTGTGGTTTAAAATCTTTCAAGCTTGGAATTTCAGGGCTGACATAATCCGGGCTGTCAGGATTGACCTGCTTACCGTTGCCGCCTTCGTGCAATTTTTTACCGAGTGAATTGTCATAATATTCACCCATTGCACGTTCTCTGCCTGTACCGTCATCAGCCGGCGGTGGAACAGCAAATACATCGTCATACAGACTGTATTTTTTTAACGGGCTTTCAATGGCAAAAACTGCTGTTGATACCGTATTAAGTACCATCAATGTTGCTAATAATAAGCCTAACTTCTTCTTCATTATTCTGTCCTCTTTTTATAACTATTTAATAAAAAAATCTTCTTTTTCAATGCTATTATATGATATTATGTTTTCTTCGTCATAATACAAATGGATGATATTTGGCTTAAACGGAAAAATTTAACGGGCAAATTTACAGCCGCAATATTTTTGCCTGTACAAATTCAAACTTTTTGAAATTTCATTTGTTTTCAAAAAGCCGTCGTTTTTTCTGAAATTTGTACTTAAATATTCTAACCCATGTTTGTTTGCAATTTGCTCCCCTATTTGAGTTAGTTTTTCATAATTTTTATGAGGACTTATGACCATTGAGGTTGTAAATGTTTTTATTCCTAGTTTTTTGGCAAGTTTTGCAGTATTTTCAAAGCGTAATTCAAAACACTTGTCACAGCGTTTCCCTTTTTCCGGCTCATTTTCAAGACCTTTTACAAATTCATAATAAACTTCGGGTTCGTAATTGCCTATAATGAGCTCGCAGCCAAAATGCGCACAAAGTGTCTTTTCCGCTTCAAGTCGTTTTTGGTATTCTTCTTCGGGATAAATATTGGGATTATAAAAATACACAACGACTTCATACCCAAGATCTTGCAGGTAAGATATGGGATATGATGAACATATTCCGCAGCAGGCATGTAACAGTATCTTTTTACGGTCTGTCATAACATTTGTAATTATACATTAAAATAAACGTTTCTGTTTTCCGCCGTGTTTTATAATCCATTTTTTCAATTCAGGATATCCGCCATGAGGAATTCCCATTTCAAAATCTTTTCCGACTCTCATAAGCGGTGTTCCAAGATTCATATTTTTTGCAGCATAATCAATATCTTTTTGAATAGCTGCTTCTACTTCCTCGCTATGAGCATCTTTTTTTAATTTTTCCATGTCAAGTCCAAATTTTGACTTTTCAAGGATTTCAACAACTTTTTCTTCCGTATCCGGTTTTTCGTCAAAGAATAAGCTGTTAACTTCCCAGAATTTTCCCTGAATGTGTGCAGCTTCGGCATATCTTGCCGCCACGCAAGAACCGTTGTGGAAAGGCTGCTGCAAATATTTATTACATTCCAAATCAAGCGGAAGGCTGTGATGTTCAATTCTTACATTTTTAAAATCTTTAGCCGCTTTGTGTATCATCTTATTGAAAACTGCACACATCGGGCAAAGATAGTCGGAATAAACATCTATAACAACGGCTTTTTTATCTTCGGATCCAAGGACGTTACCTTCAATTGCATATTTATTTGTTTTTGAATTAATGAATTCCCCGATATTTTTTTGAGCTTTAAGGGCCGGTGAGAATGTTGCACTTGTGTATGTCCAGCTTAAAAATCCACAGGCTGCAATCATTACAATAATAAATGCGACTCTGTACGGCAAAGGTTTTAAGGCATCAACAAAATCAAACCAGCTTTGTTTTATTGCTCCGATAAAGCCGCCTTCAATGCCCATAACTGCAAAGATACCGATAAACAGGTTAATGACATAAGTTATTGCACACATTATGCAAAGTTTATGAATTCCAAACAAACTTACGCACAGCAAAATCATTGAAATTGTGAACGAAATAATGCCTAATGAGGCAATATAGTGAAATTTATTTTTAAATACTTCCAAAAATTTCAGGAAAGGAATTTTTTTGAGAAAGTCTACGCATAAAAGCATAATTATGAAGCAGTACAAAAACATTCCCCAATAAGCAAGAGGAACTCCGAAGAATTGAGCTTCTGTTGTTCTGGCAACTCCGTCACAATCAATCAAATCGCTTATTGTACAAAAACTTGGCAGGGCAAACTGATCAAAATTTGCTTCATAATATATATACGCCAGATCAATTGTTATAATAAAACCCAGCAAAACTAAAATACTTATAATAATGGTCTTTTTCACATCAAAATTATCTTTTTCCATAAAACTTCCCCCTACATGTCTAATATTACATGTATTAATCTAATTAATCAACAGACTTAACGATAATATACAATTATCGTTTAATAACTAATTTTGTCTGTATGACGTACAAATGCGCTATCTAATAAGGAGTTCTTGCTTTGTAGTGCTGCCACCGGACAAAACGTAACTTGCCGCATTAGTCGCAGGTTGCACTACTCCGTCATGATATACAACAGGATAAATATCTGTCATTTGAGCAGAATTTTTGGCAACGAGGCAGGGTGATGATGGGGTTGTTGTTACGATTGAATAATCTCCACAGTTAACTTCGGTGTTTGGCATAGCAGTGTTATTTACATCTATATACCCATAGCATCCTCCCTCAATCAAATTCCATATATTGTCGTCAATCGATTGTCCGGGTTCTACCGTACAACCTGATTTGGCTGCTTTAGGAAATACAAACATACTTCCGTCAGCCATCTGGTATGCAATCATACCTTCTTTATGTACAATATCTGAGGTGTAAATGCCGTTATTATTTAAATTATAATTGTCGGAAAGCTCCTTAATTGAGCCGCCGGCGAGAGTCCCATTTAATAATGCGCAAACAGAAGCAAGAGTTTTTGGATCATCAAAGCCGTCATCCGAGCAGGCAGAATCTGCACCTGCAAAATCAAAATCATATTGAGCTTGAGACATTAAAGCAGCCTGATTCAGTGTGGCAATAGATTTTTTGAATTGCGAGCTGAATTTTGCAGAATTAGTGTTTGCAATCAGTGTGGGGATAGACATTGCAGCGACAACACCAATAATACCAAGAGTAATCAGAACTTCAGCCAGGGTGAATGCAAGTTTTTTATGCATATGGACTCCTTTATTATGCTTGAGTACCTGAGTATTTTATTAATTATACCATGT
>JAFYDY010000029.1 GCA_017544545.1 bacterium | reverse complement strand
TGTATTAATTGTATTCTTCTCTGCGCCATCTTCAAAGGTGTAGGTGGTCTTTGTAAAATCTTCGCTGGATGGCGGTGTCGGTACCGTCAAATTACACAATCTGCTGTAGTAATTTGATGACTCATTTGACAACGTTGTTCTTTGTTGGTTTATCTGCTGACCTTCAAATTCTACGTTTGTCTTTCTCGCTGTCAAACTTAAAAATCTTGCCTGTGATGCTGCCATTCCCATAGCTAGTTTCCTTTCATCTTTATTCCGTACTCTCTCATGTCGGCATTTTTTACCAAATCTTTAATCTTTTTCCCCCTTTTGTTACATTTGTTTACAAACAGAATATTGCATTGAATTACGGGTTGAAAAAAGAAAAAGAAGAGATTATAATGTGTGGACAGAACATTAACAACACCGTGGGGACGTTTTGGCTTTTGACAGGATGTTTGGTGAAAATAGGTTGCGTGTCGGAGAGCTGTTCTCCGTTATCAACGGGCAAAACAAATTAAATGCTGACAATGTAATTGAAGCAGACTTTTCTAGAGCAGTTGCAAAAGCTGCCTAAGTCTCACAGCTCCTCATAGAGCCCAGCTTGCCGGCTTTATGGGGCCATTATGCAAGACGCAGTACGCCCATACAAAGTAAGCGTATCAAGACAACTTTGTAAGGTTTAGAGTTTCCTTTAAATAAAACCTAGGATTAGTTTTTCGGGTTTTAGTTGCTTTCCTGAACTAATCGAGAAAATAAGTAAATACACACGTAGAGATTTATTTTTATCCATTTTGGACGTGGGTTCGACTCCCACCGTCTCCATTTTTAAAAACAAAAAATGAAACCACTTAATGTGGTTTATTTTTGTTCTCATTTTTGATGCGTCCGGACTTGACATGGTTCCGTATTATTATAGTTATGTTAAAATTATCAGGGGGATAAAAAATGACGCTTACACCTAATGCAAAACAACAACAAGCTATTGATATTATTGACGGTCCGGTCATGCTTTTGGCTGGCCCCGGCACCGGCAAAACCTTCACAATCATAGAACGCATAAAAAAAATACTGGCTCGAGGTGTTGAACCTGAAAAGATTTTGTGTCTTACCTTTACCAATGCCGCTGCAAACGAGATGAAAAAACGTATTGAAGAAGAATTAAACGTAATATCTTGCGATGTACAAATTTTTACTTATCACAGTTTTTGTTGCAGTATTATCGAGGAATTTCCTGAGGATTTTGAAATTCCTTCAAACTACAAAACAATGAACGACTCTATTGCCAGAGCATTTATATGCGAATGTATCAGTGAAATTGATCCTGTTTATTTTAGAACAGATAAAAACGACCCCTACTATTATGTAAATAAAATCAAAAATAGAATTGATGCAATCAAACAAAATCGCTTAACCAAAGAAAAATTTTTCAAAAACTTAGAAAGAAATAAGGATTGGATGCCCGAAATTAAACGACTCGAGGAAGTGATTGACGACGTTGAACAGGGCCGAAATAAAAGGATTAAAAAACCACCTTATGACAAAAAAGAAAGTGCTATTAAAAAAGTTGAACAGGCAAAAGAGCTCTGGAAATTTTATGAACTCTACCAGCAAAAAATGGACAATGAAAGATATCTTGATTTCAATGATATGATTAATCTGGTGTTGGAAAAATTTGAATCAAGCCCATCTTTTTTGCACGAAATTGCCAATCGCTATGAACACATTTTGGTAGATGAATACCAGGACACAAACAAATCTCAAAATGACATCGTTATTGCTCTTTCTCACGCTCTTGATACTGAGAACATTTTTGTTGTGGGAGATGATGACCAGATTATTTATCGTTTTCAGGGAGCAAAACTTGACACCATAGAAAATTACTTGAAAGAATTTCCCAAAACGCAAATTATCTGCCTGACAGAAAACATGCGTTCAACCCAAAGTATTCTTGATGCTGCAAGAGGAATAATCGACCAGGATCCTTTGAGCTTGGCTAACTCCAACAAATTTAAAGATAAAGACGGAAACCCGATAAATAAAAATCTAACCGCCGTGAACAAAGAAGTTATTGCTAAAGATAAACCTGTCAGGTTCTACAAATATGCGGACGATATGCAGGAACTGACAGAAATTGTCAAAGAAATAGAAGAACTTATTAATTCTGATGATTGCCCAAGAAGTTCAAAAACAGGGGAGAAATTGTATTCTGAAATTGCAGTTCTTACACGTTCAAATGTAGAAGCTCAAGCTTTTGGAGAAATGCTGAAATTAAGGAACATCCCTTTTGAATTAAAGGATGGAAAAGATATTTTCACAATTCCGGCTGTAAATATTCTTTATTTTTACATTCAATTTTTGATAGAACCCGAATTGTTTTCACACAGAATTTTTGAACTGCTTGTATCAAAACCTTTTGCAATCAACCCAAAAGATTATTGCATCTTATACAACGAAATTTCAAAAGGAAGTACCTTTATAGAAGTTTTGAGAAATATGGATAAAAGTATAGTACCCGATAAATTAAAAGATTTTCTGGAAACGTATGATTATCTGACAGATTATAAAGCAAAAGAAAATATTAAAAATACAATTCTTGAAATTGGCAATAAGACAGGTATTTTTGACTATTATTTGAATACCGATATCAACAGAACGGAAAGTATTGCCGGAATCAAGAGATTTTTGGACGAAGCTGCCGGATTTTCCGAAGTTTACAAAACAAGTTTTCTGGAAGAATTTTACTGGCATTTAAAATCTATTATTGAAGACGATGAAAGAATTTGCACAGATAAAGCACCCGTAACATTAAATGCTGTACAGTTATGCACCTATCACGGTGCTAAAGGCCGTGAATTTGAATATGTTTATATGCCGACACTGGAAACAAGAAAATGGGAAAGCAGCTCTAAATCTATGAAGTCCGATATTCCACTCGATGAGTCCGAATATAAAGACGATGATGAATTGAAAAACGAGATTAAACCCTCTGATTTGACAAAATTGATGTATGTTGCAATGACCCGTGCAAAACACACTCTTAGAATGTCATATCCTGCAAAAATAGGCGAAAGTTCAAAAAAACCAACAAAATTTCTTGAAAAGATTCAGGACCAACTGGAAAAAGAACCCGAACCGTTTGAATATGATGAAGCTTCTTATTGGCAGCAGATTAACGAACTAATTGTAAAAAGAGATTATGACTACAAAAAAGATTTTAATGAGCTCATTGATGCCAAAATGCCGGAAAGGTTTTCACCAAAAGCAATAAACAAATATCTTAATTGCCCAAGGCAATTTTTGTACGAATATATTTTGGACTTAACAACCAAAGATGGCAACCCAAATTTTTTAAGTTACGGTCTTGCGGTACACAAGGCCTGTGAAAATGCAATAAAATACATTAAGGATAATAAAACGCCGCCTGATAAAGCCCAATTTATAAAATGGTTCAAAGATGATCTTGAAAACAGACCCATGGAGTCCCACGACCAAAGAAAGAATTTTATAAAACGCGGTGAAGATAAGCTTAGTGAATACTATTGTCAGATAATAAACACCACTCCAACAAGTTTGATTGACCAGGAAAAGAAATTAGAATATGCTATGGAAGACGGTACAAAATTCTACGGAATTATTGACAGAATTGACATAAATGAAGACGGTACGTACACTATTTATGATTATAAAACCGGCAACAACAAGAACTCGGGAATAAAAATTGGCGGCGACCATGAAGATTACTATAACCAAATGGCATGGTACAAATATTTTTACGAAAAAGCCACCGGCAAAAAGGTATCTTTAACCAAATTTATATACCCGGAAGATTTCTTATCAAAGAATGAAGGTATAAAATATTCGGATGAAGAAATTGATGCAGCTGTTGAAACATTTAAACAAGCCGTAAAGGGTATAAAAGCTCATGAATTTGAGCCTAACAGCAGTGACAAAAATTGCAAATATTGTGCATCTAGAGACTTCTGTGGATTAAATAGATTCTGATATCTAGCAAAATTATAAACCACCGTATAATTTTGACAAAGGTTCTTTTGCTTCGGGCGGAAGATACAACAGACTTTGTTTGTAATCATATTCCGTCGGAACTTCTCTAAAGCCGAGTTTTTTATAAAATGCCATTGAAGAATCAAAGGAACGCAGATGGATATTTCCACAGCACCCGGCTTCATCACTTCTGCGTTGCGCGATTTGCATAAGTCTTGTTCCAATCCCTTTATATTCGCTCAAGCCGGATTTGTGATATGTAGTATTTGGTTTTGAATTGTTACTCAAAAATTTCACAAAAACCCAGCTTCTTTCACCCGTTAAAGGAATTTCACTCTCTTTTGGATTTTTTACTATCTCAATTTCCATATCGCCGATAATACGACCGAAGTTATCTTTCAGCATATATGTTTCAAGGTTACGAACCGTTGCGTCTTTTACAACGTTTAAAAAACATTCGTTCATATTTTTGTCAAACACGCTGACTTTACCGATAATTCCGTCTTGCGCCATCCCAATACACATACGTCCGATTTTCTGGGCAGGATAAAAGCCCTGAAAAGTCGGTCTTGCTTGGGTTTGGGTTCTGTAATTTTGATAATATGGATTAATTGCACTTATTTTCATACCACATATAAAACCCCTGAAAAAATTTTTTGCTATTAGGGCATTTCAGCAACAAAAAACTTATCAATCTTTTAGAATTGATAAGCCCTTGTGTGTTTATTTTCTGTGCCAATTATTTTACAACTGTCTGTGTTTTAGCTTTGGGTTTAGTTACCCTTTTTACTTTTCCGTATGAATTTACCATATCTGCATGGATAGCATCATAGTACATTTTTGCATCTTTTGCTCTGAAGTCCGGATTTTTTGCCTTTGTTTGCGCTATTGTTTTTTCCGATTTGTTCAAAAGCTCAATGATGTCTTTTACGCTAAACATACGGGTGCCGTCAACATTTCTTTTCTTGAGCATATAATTAACAAGTTTTCTGTTACGCCCTTTAATCATTGAATATAGATTTACGGCATCTGAGTTTGAGGTTTGAACTTTCCTGCCTACCATTCTGTCTGCTGCTCTTGTTTCTTTGATAGAATCAAAGATTTCAGGCAGAAGTTTTAATCTCATTTTGGTAGCATTCTTTTCGTATATAGCTCTTTGATTGTCATAAGTTTTCATACCAAGTTTTGATTTGATTACATTATTTACATCGCTTATAACCTGATATCTCGTTGCTTCACGATTAGATTTGAAGGTTCTTGAAAGCGGCAGTTTTGGTGTAATTTCTTCAACTTTGACAGGGAGAACTTCAACCGGCACAGGTACGGCTTCAAGCACTTTTTCCGCTGCAACAATTGCCTTTGGATCAACTGGTGCAGGTGCCGTTTGCGGGAGCTGTGCAATCTTTTTGTTGAAAGACAGTGCATATCTTACTCTGTCAATAATGTTTCTAAGCACGATAATTGCTTTATCAAAAACACTCTCTTTTACATAACTGTATTTTTTCAAATCTTTTTTGCGTTCAGCCATTTTTGCCGTTTCAAAGAACGGATTTGAAACCTGCTTTTGCAAAAATGCAACTTTTTCTTCTTTGCTGCTCATTTGTGGAAGA
>JAFYDY010000028.1 GCA_017544545.1 bacterium | reverse complement strand
GGCAGAATACCTTTTATGAAAAGCTGGTCTGACAAGGTTTTGGCAAAACCATTTTTCAAAAATATCAGACAGCGTTCAAAAATTGATGCAAAGGTCAATTCTTTACGCGGCCTGATTACCTTCAGGGATATGAAAATAAATCAGGCAACCGAAAAATATGCAAAAGGTCTTGGCAAAGATGTAAAATCATTAACAGAAGCCGAAAAAGCAAAAATTATTGCAGATGTTGATGCAAAATTAGATGCTGAAGCATTCAAAACGGAATTGAAAATGTTTGATCCGAAATCAGGCAACTACGATACAAAACACGAAAGAGCTTTGAATAGATTGGTTTCAGGTTTGCCGCCGGCCATATTCCTTGCAAACGATGCATACAACCTGTCTCGTATGATGGACGATGATGATGAAGCTGCACAAAGAGAAAAGAAAATCAGGTTCAGACAGGAAACAAGCAGAATCCTGACAAGCGGCTATTTAACCCTTGTTACAATGGGTGCGTTCCAGAAATTTATCAATAAATCAAAATTCGGCATTGTCTTAACAACAGGTATTACAGTTCTTGTAACAGAAATGTTCTCTCGTTTGACTAACGGAAAACATATTACAAGATTAACTCCGGAACAGGCCAGAGCTGAAAATGAAAGAATGAATGCTCCGGAAGCGAATATCAAACCTGTTTCAAATAATATTTCTTCAACAGGTGCTCCGGCAAAACATCATGATAAAGAAGCTCAAAAACCGTTGCTGTCTTTTGATACTCTGATGAAAGCATCGGCAGTTATTTTGACCTTGGGTTACGGAATAAAAGGATTTAAGCATCTGCCTCCGATTAAAAAAGCTGCTCTGAATTATTTTGAAAATCTGAAAGTTAAAGACAGTAAATTATATGAAAAATTGGGAATAGATAAAGCTTTCAAAGATTACGATGTGGCACTGAAAGATGCAAATCCTGTTAAATACGGTAAAATGACAGAAGATGAGCGTAAACTTGATTTTGCTGTAAAACTTTTTGAAAAGAAAGTTATATACAGACCATTCTCAAGTCTTTACACTAAACTGACAACACAAAAATATCTCGTTAAACCTGAACAGTTTGACGAAGTTATAAAAGCACTCAAAGACGGTGGATTTGATCAGCTTGCCCAAAAATATGAATCTGTCGGTAAATCTTCACTTAAAGTTTTGGATGACGGTACCCAGATTCTTGATTTTGGTATGAAAGACAAAAAAGTTAAACCACTCGTTAATTTCATAATCGCACCGTTTAAATTTATATGGAATACAATAACTCTTCCGTATTGGATGATTGATGAAAAATTAATGGGTGTTTTCAGAAAAACTCCGAAGATTGCTAAAAAGACAACAGAGCTTGATGCTTTGGCAAACAGTTTTAATAAAATATACAAACAGGCAACCAAGAAAAACTTTAACAAGGCGGAATTTAAAGATTATGTTCAGGTAAATCTTTTAAAAGCATGGAATGAAGATTCTTTATCAAGCGTTTCTAATGCCGAGCTTTCAAATCTTGCAAAAACGGCTGCAACTATTGCAACAATTTGGTTCCTGATGACAGATAACTACAACATGGTTATGTTAAAGTCAAACGGTAACGATGTAGACGGCGCAAGTACAAAATTCAAGGAAAGATTTGTTCAGGAAGGTTCAAGATTATTCTATCAAACACTTTTGATTGATTTATTCAATTCAACCTTCAGAAATCAATATAATGCATCACTTCTCGGAATGAGCTGGGTAACTCTTGCTGATACAACATTAGGTGAAATGCTTACCCGTTCATCAGTCGGTATGGCTTTGACTCCGCATACAAGAGCTGAATTGATAGCAAGAGAAGAAAAACAGAATAATGCAACAGGCTTCAAGAAAAAATATTATCACTTTATGCAGCGCCTGACAGGCAAACGCTCAATTAAGACATACGAAGTTGCGCCAAAAGGACAAAAATCTCCGGCTGTAACAACATCAAAAATACCGTCCCTTCAGGCAAATAAAGAAGTAATTTTTAAACAGAATATGGATACATTAGACAAAATGCGCAGTCAGCACAGCCAACAGGCATGGTTATAATTTAAAGCAGAGCATCCAGTTCTTTTAAAACATCTGAAAAAACATCTTCTATCGGTTTTGTTGAATCAATAACTTTTATTCTTTCGGGTTCTTTTTTTGCAAGTTCCAAATATCCGTTGCGAACTTTATTAAAAAATTCTTTTCCGGAACTTTCCATACGGTCTTTTTGCGAGCCGACACGCTGCATTGATGTTTCAATATCAACATCAAAAACATATGTCAGGTCAGGTTTAAGCCCTCCTGTTGAAAGATTATTTAGTCTGTTAATTTCGTTTATGTCAAGTCCTCTCCCGTAACCCTGGTAGGCAACGGAACTGTCTGTATGCCTGTCACAAAGAACGATTTTTCCCTGTTGTATTGCAGGTTTTACTATAACATCAATATTTTGGGCCCTGTCTGCAAGGAATAAAAAAGATTCGCAGCGATTTGAAACTTCCCCGTCATAATTGAGAAGAATATCTCTGATTTTTTCCCCCAAACCTTTGCCGCCCGGCTCTCTTGTTTCAACAATCTCATAGCCTTTTTTAAGTAAATATTCCTTAAGAAGTTTCATCTGGGTTGATTTTCCGCAGCCGTCTGCTCCTTCAAATGTTATAAACAAACCTTTTTGCATTTTGTATTAAACCTTTCATAAAAAATAAAGCAGTCCGTAAGCCGTGTTCTGTTTTAGATAATCATCTGTCTGGTCTTTGGATTGCTCCAAAGCTCGAGCGTTTTTTTTGAAGTGGGCGAACAACCTTTAACCTTCATTTCAAACTTGCATCCGACCTG
>JAFYDY010000027.1 GCA_017544545.1 bacterium | reverse complement strand
GACTTTGTTAAATTGATTGAAACTGAAATATTAGGTATGAAACCAAGTGAAGAATAGTTACTTTTTACCCTACCAACAACGATGGCTTGATGATAAGTCAAAAATAAAAATTTGGGAAAAGTCGAGACGTATCGGTGCGACTTACGTTCAAAGCTACGAAGATGTCAGGGATTGTGTAAACAGACAAGTCCCTGCCGTTTGGTTTTCATCCGCAGACGAATCTGCTGCGAGAGAATATATAGATTATTGCGAGATGTGGGTAAAAATATTCCACGCATCTGCAAAACGAATTGGCGAAATGATTATTGATAACGATAAAGACATAAAAGCCTATGTTATTCAGTTTTCAAACGGCACACGCATCCACGCACTATCATCAAATCCAAAGGGATTCCGTTCAAAAGGTGGGAAAGTTGTTTTGGATGAATTTGCTTTTCATAATAATCCGGAGGAACTTTGGAAAGCAGCTCGCCCATGTATAACTTGGGGATATCCTTTAAGAATTTTATCAACTCACAATGGGCAGAATTGTTTATATTACAGATTTATCGACCAAGTCACAAAAGGTAAGCTGAAATGGAGTCACCATAAAACTCCGATTCAGCTTGCTGTGGCTGAAGGTCTTGTTGATAGAATTTATCATCGGGAAACAACAAAAGAAGAACAGCAAGCTTGGATGGATAATGAAGAGCAGAACTGTTTTGATGAGTACACTTGGCAACAAGAATATTGTTGTGTAGCCGTAGACGAAGCAACTGCATTTTTACCTTATGATTTAATCTCCACCTGCGAATTAGATGATATTCTTCGTTCATTATCTGAAGTTTCAAATGATTTATATGTTGGTGTGGATATTGGAAGAAGAAAAGATTTAACAGTAATTTGGGTGTTAGAAAAAATTGAAAATATACTTTATACCCGAAGTGTTATTGAACTAAACAAGATGCCATTTCATAAACAGGAAGAAATACTCTCCGGAGTTTTGTCTAATAAAAGATTCCGCAGATGTTGTCCTGATTCTACCGGAATCGGAATGCAATTATCTGAAAATGCACAGATTAAATTCGGTAAATATCGTGTTGAGCCGATTATGTTTACTAACAAAATCAAAGAAGAATTGGCTTATGGTTTAAGAACCCACTTTGAAGACAGAACAGTTTTTATTCCGAAAAAGCACGAAATCCGAGAAGATTTACACTCGGTCAGGAGAATTACAACAACTGCAAACAATATCC
Source organism: bacterium (assembly GCA_017544545.1). GTDB lineage: Bacteria > Cyanobacteriota > Vampirovibrionia > Gastranaerophilales > Gastranaerophilaceae > Zag111. The sequence continues at coordinate 1,265 of JAFYDY010000027.1, read as the reverse complement.
GCTTTGATGCTGAACATTCAGACAACGGACACGCAGACAGATTTTGGGCATTAGCACTTGCTTTATATGCTGCCGGAAATGGTTCGGGAGAGATTCATATTTCTACCCGACAAAAAATGGAAACATTAAAACTTGTAGGAGGCTTCTAAAATGTCCAAATTAAAAATTTGGCTATAAGTTATCGAAACAACCCCTAAAAATTAAAATTAAAAGCCGTTAAAAGGCTCTCGTGAAGAAAAATAATTAAATGAAAAAGAGAAAATTATGGTTAAAAAATTATCAGATGAAATTGCAACTCGAAAAAGAAGTATAAATTTTTACACCCTAGGTTCATATTTACCCGATCCTGATATCGTTTTAAAGAAACAGGGTAAAGATATCAGAATATACAGAGAGTTATTTTGTGATCCTCACGTTTTTGCTTGTATTCAATCAAGGAAAGCAGGTGTTTTATCACTTGAGTGGGATATAAACAGAGGCTTAGATAAAACAAAAGATGCCGAATTAATTGAGGATTTACTCAAAAAACTCGACATCCATAAACTTATAAATGACATACTTGATGCCACATTATTCGGTTTTCAGCCAATAGAGATTATTTGGAAGAAAAACGGCAATTATGTTTTACCGGCAGAATTAAAAGCAAAACCTCCGGAATGGTTTTGTTTTGACGAAGAAAATCACCTTAAATTCAGAACAAAAGAACACTATTGGGGCGAAGAACTTCCGCCCAAAAAGTTCCTGTGTCCTCAAAATAACCCAAGCTATGATAATCCTTATGGAGAAAGAGTGCTTTCTCGTGTCTTTTGGTCTGTAACCTTTAAAAAAGGTGGATTAAAGTTTTGGGTAATATTTACTGAAAAGTACGGAATACCACACCTAATAGGCAAACACCCACGAGGTGCAACAAAGGAAGAGACAGATAATCTTGCCGATTTATTAGAAGAAATGATACAAGATGCAATTGCTGTCATTCCTGATGATTCATCTGTTGAAATTCAGGAAGCAAATAAATCTTCCTCTGCTGAAGTATTTGAAAAGTTGATAGATAAAATGAATTCCGAGATTTCAAAGGCTATTCTCGGTCAGACTTTAACTACTGAAATAGGTACAACAGGAAGCTATGCCGCAGCCAATACACACATGGCTGTTCGTCAGGATATCATTGATGCCGATAAAAAAATAGTTGAAAAGACTATAAATCAACTGATTCAATGGATATATGAAATCAATGTTTCAAATACGGAAGTCCCAAAATTTGAATT
>JAFYDY010000026.1 GCA_017544545.1 bacterium | reverse complement strand
GCCTGCCCCACCTGAACGTGCCGTTGACATTTCTATATCTTCAGGTCTGATTTCAATTTCAACATCATCGACCTCTGGCATAACTGCAACTGTCGCTGTTGAGGTATGCACTCTGCCCTGAGACTCCGTTTCGGGAACTCTCTGGACTCTGTGAACACCTGACTCGTATTTGAGCTGAGAATAAACGGCATCCCCTTTTATTGAAATAATAATTTCCGAATATCCGCCTGCTTCACACTCGGTTTTGGAAAGAATCTGAGTCTGCCAGCCTTTTTTATCGGCAAATTTCAGATACATTCTTGCCAAATCTCCCGCAAAAATGTTTGCTTCGTCACCACCGGCGCCGCCACGGATTTCAAGCATAATATCTTTATCATCCATAGGATCTCGGGGGAGAAGAAGAACCTTCATTTTTTCTTCAAAAACAGGAAGTTTTGCTTCGTTTTCTTCCATCTCAGCTTTCAGAAAAGCACGCATTTCTTCATCTTTTTCATCATGAAGCATTTGTTTTGCGTCCTCTATGGCCTCGGTTGTTTTCTTCCATTCATAATATAAATTAACCGTCTCTTCCATTGATTTTCTTTGTTTTGATAAATCTCTGAAACGGTTATAATCCTGAATTACTTCGGGGTCTGACAGTGTTTCACCTAATTCAATGTATTTCTTCTCAATCTGAAGAATTTTTTCTAACATATCTTTCATATTCTCAGCATAACAAGAACATGAAAAATTTACAAATGCATTATCTTCCGGTGTGCTTGTATTTCATACGCAGATTAGCAATTTCTTCTCTGATTTCCTCAGATCTTTGAGAAAGTCTGTTGTAAACTCTTGAATTTATTTCTCCACCAATCAGCAAAAGAATAGAGGTATAGTACAACCAAATCATCAAAATAAAGAACGCACCGATTGTACCGTAAACTATGTTATACGTACTTAAGTTGTTTACATAAACAGAAAAACCCCATGAACCTAATAACCAGAAAGTTGTAAAAAATACGGTTCCGGGCAGCGCACTTTTTCTTTTGAAGGATTCGTTCCCCCTCAAATCCGGTAATATATAATAACTCAAAAATGCCATTACGTATAAGGCAAGGAAAGACAATGGCCAACGCAGTGTTAATATTGTTATTGCCGTACCTTTTGACATATCAAAATGGGCCACAAGAAACATTACAATAACCTTACCAAAAATAATTACGTTAATCGTCAAAAACATAACAAGAACGTTTACCAAAAGCATCAGGAATGACAAAATTCTGGTATACACAAAGCTCCTTGTTTCTTCAACTTTATAAGCTCTGTTAAGCCCCTTCAATACAACGGCAACACCGTTTGTTGATAAAACAATTGTTGTTATAATACCGATTATCGCCAAAAGCTTTCCGTGATTGAAAATCATCGTTTCTTCAAGCACGGAATGGAGTAAGTTCATTGCCTGATTTGGCATAATACTTGACAAAACTCTCAAAATAGAATCGAGATAAGAACGATTACCCATCCAGCCAAAAATTGCCATCAAGAACAACATAAACGGGAAAAATCCTACAACAAGCATAAAACCCATCTCGGCAGCCATTCCGTAAAAATCGTTGTCAATAATTGATTTTATCAGCCTTATCAGCGTTCTTATTCCCTTGTATTTTAATATTTTTTTTAGCATAGATTTTTATTGTTTATTACATCCAGTATTTGTTTGACAGCATCTTCCACATTTGATTTTATAACTGCACCCGCAGCGAGTTTGTGACCACCCCCGCCAAAAACGGAGCATACCTGAGCGATATTTGCTGTCCTGCTTCTCATTGAAACTTTTGAAATATTCGCTCCCAATTCTTTGACAACAAAAGCTATCTCTGTTGTTTTTATTGCACGCAACTTTTCTGTTAAGCCGTCGGTAAAATCCTCACCTTCAGTATGGTGATATTTTTCCATATCTTTTTTGTAAACGACAGTATATGCAATCTTATCATTATTCGCAAACTGCGCCTTATTCACGCAATAACTTTGGAAAAGCACCATATTTTTTGAATTTGATTCATAACATTTCTGATAAACATCTGCCGGATCAAGCCCGACAGTAATTAGTTTTCCTGAATATGTCATAGCCCTTTCGGTTGTATTGGAAAACCTAAAGCAGCCCGTATCTGTCATAAGCCCGACATACAAACATTCTGCACTCTCTTTTGATATTGTCCAATTCAGTTTTTCACAAATTCCGTACAAAACTTCTGCAGTTGCCGCCGCATCAGGTTCGACGATATTTATATCACCATAACCCGTGTTTGTCTCGTGGTGATCAATATTTACGGATTGTTTTGCCTTTTCAAAAAGTATTCTTGCATCTGCACATCTTTCAATATCTGCCACATCAAGATTTATCACCAAGTCGTACTCTCTTGATAAATCCATCTCTTTCAAACTCTTAACTTTGTCAGCGTATGGCAAAAAATCATAAGTTGTCGGATAAGGGGACACAACAACCATATCACACATTTTTTTATAATTGTCCTTAATCAGCGAATACATACCGCACATAGAACCCAATGTGTCACCATCGGGATTTATATGCGAAACCAACAATATATTTTTTGAACTCTTTATGCTAAAATCTAATTGTTCTGTCACCATTCCAAAATATTAGCATAAAAAATTACATTATAAAAATTATGAAGAAAATTTTATACACAAACTTTCAGAATATGGACGAACTTATTGGGGATATGATGAAAAATTCCGCAATAAAAAAAGCTGTAACCCGAGCAAATTTATATAAATTTTGGGGGAAAGTTGCCGGTGAAAAGTTTGCAAAAAATTCAAAGCCTTATTCTATGACAAAAGGCTGCGTTATGGTTATTGCCTGCAAAACGCCAACCGTGGCACAAGAACTTATGCTCAGAAAAAATCAATTATTAGTAAAATTTCAGCCCTACGTTGAATCCTTAAATATAAAACTCAAGGATTTAAAATTTGATGCAAAAAAATGGATTGAAGAGGACGTATAATCACTATTCTTTTCTGATTTTACAGAAAAAATCATTTAAAATTTTGTCGCACTGAATTTCTTCAATGCCACCATAAACTTCGGTTTTTGAAGATGTAAGTTTTCGCAAATCAATTCTTGATGAAAAAGCCCCGTAATTTACATCATAACTCCCGAAATAAACCTTTGAAATTCTGGATTGCAGAATTGCCCATCCACACATTGGGCAAGGCTCTAAAGTCACATATAGTTCACATCCGTCAAGCCGCCAATTATCCATTATTCGCTCAGCCTGCCTTATTGCAAGGATTTCTGCGTGAGATGTTATATCATTATCCTTTTCGCGCGTATTATGAGCCACGGATACGATTTTTCCGTCTTTTACAATAACGGCACCGACCGGAATATCTCCTTCGGATTTCAATGCTTCTTCAATAGCTGACTTCATATAATCCATAACTTAACCTGCAATATTCAGTTTTACGGTTACACAAAACCCAAATTCATCATCGGACGACAATTTAATAGTTCCGTTCATTGCTTCAATAAGACCTTTTACAATAAACAATCCCAGTCCTGTACCTCTGGTTGTTCTCGTCATTTCATCATCCAGTCTTACAAATTTATCAAACAACGATTTTAGTTTCTTATCAGGAATTTTATCACACTTATTTTTTACCTGAATTATAGCTGCCTTACCCTCTTTTTTGATATCCACATAAATTTGAGTTTCCGGATATGCATACTTAATGGCATTTTCATACAAATTGACAAATACCTGCTCTAACCTGCCCTTATCCCCCATTACCTGTGGAAAATCATCCGGCAAATCGACAACTATTTCATGCCCGTCACGTTTGCGCAGCAGCAGCTCTGCCTGTTCTAGCACTTCTCCAAGCCATATCGGTTCATTATCAGCCTTCAATCTCATACCTTCAATATCAGGAATAGTCAGCAAGTCATCTATTAAGCGTTTCAGACGTTCCGACTGCTCTTTTATAATACGCAGAGACTTTTGTTTGGTTTCTTCGTCAATTACAATATCCTGACGCATAAGTCTTGATGTATATCCCTGAATACTTGTCAATGGTGTTCTGAGCTCATGGCTTACGGTATCAAGAAGGTTTGACCGGAATTCGTTCAACTCTTTCAATTCAGCGTTCTTCTTTTTCAGCTCGATATAAGATTTATGAATTTCGGATGCCATATTATTAAATTCATTAGCCATAAACACAACTTCGTATGGTGTCAGACTCGTTGTCAAAAGCCTTATCTGACGCTGATAGTTACCTTTTGAAATTGCTATTACAGCCTTGAATAACTGTCTTATGTTGATATAAAGGTAATAAATATAAAATCCCAAAAGCACAACCATTGACATAATTGCAACTAAAACGGCAAGAATTATTTTTATTCTGTTATCGATAATGGCTTTTTTTGCCATATTTTCAGTCGTGTTTACAACTATTGTCAAATCAGGATTTGTCCTGTGAAGATAAAAAACCGGCCTGTTTTTTTCATCCCCAATCTGTACCGGAGCATCTTCAATTTTTTCATCCGGTAAAAGTTCGATTGTCTCTTTAAAAACATCCGGAGTAAAATTATGGGATGCAATCAGGTGATTTGAACTGTCCATAATATAAACCTGACGGTTGTCATTTTCCAAAGATTTAAACAACTGTTTATCCCAATTTTTTGCGGAATAAATAATTACAAGAAACGAACCGTCTTTCATTTGGGTAGATAAAACCAGCTTTTCATTTGTACGGGCTCTGTCGGAAAGGTTTTCAAGTTCTTGCGGATTTCTGACAATAAGAATATTCTCGCAATTTGGATATTTTTTTGCAACATCTTTTATAAATTTTTCTTTTAATGCTCTTGTCGGCAAATACTCAAGTGAATCCGCGATTTGAGCCAGCGTTGTTTCACTCGTTTCCATAAAGAAATCTATTTCATCAGAAACCATACTTGCAACAAGTATGGCAGACTCTCTCAGCTGGTGTCTGACTGATTGCTGGTTAATATTGTTAATAACAAAACCGCTTATTGACGTCGGAATAACGACAGATATAAAAAATACAATTGCTATCTGCTCAATAATTTTTAATTTTTTTAATTCGTAATTTAAAATTTTCATAATTATTCCTGAACAAATGGTGTCAATTTATATCCGACATTCGTGACTGTATGGAGATATTTAGGCACTTTAACATTTGATTCAATTTTATTTCTTAACCCACCGACGTGGACTCTTAGCATTCTTACATCCTCATTACTGTCATATCCCCAGACCTCATCCAAAAGCGTTGCCAGTGTGACCGGAGAATTAAAATGCTGCATAAGACAATACAGAATTTCAAATTCCGTCGGAGTTAATTTTACTCTGCGGTTTACTATGATACATTCCAAAGATTCCGGAAAGATTTCAATATCCCCGCATTTCAAAACCTCGCTGGACAAAGGTGATTCCTCAACCTCGACAGCGTTTCGTCTCAACAATACACGTATTCTCAGCAGAACCTCCTGAATATCAAAAGGTTTTACTAAATAATCATCTGCACCGCAATCAAAACCTGAGGTTTTGTCATCAATTGTTCCCTTTGCCGTAAGCATCAGGACAGGAACAGAAAGTTTTGCCTGTCTTATATTTTTGCAAACATCAAAACCGTTCATTTTGGGCATCATAACATCTAATAAAACCAAATCATATGCATTGTTTAATGCCTTGTTAAGTCCTTCAAGACCATCCTTTGCAGTATCTACAAAGTATCCGCTGCTTGCAATATCAAATTCCAAAAGCTCTCTGATTTCATCATCATCATCTACTATTAAAATACGTTTTTGAACTTCTGCCATAAATATATCCTTGTTTTACATTAAATTTTACAAAACACACCAAAATTTTTCAATATTTTGTGAAGAGTTTTGTAATTATATTCCCCTGTTTAATTTTGCTATCTTTAAGCCGAATATTTCTTCAATATTCGTATTGTTAATAGTATTAGATATAAGAGTTTCGGGCGTTATATGAGAGATATCTCCGTAATCCGGAATTGACCCCAGAACTTTTATATTTGAAAATTCATTTACAATCTGTGAGAAATATTTTTCCTCCAGATTTTCCGATTCGGAATCATACTGATTTAAAATTATCCCCTTCAGATTCACCCCTTCGGAAGATACATATTTCAATGCTGATATCACACTGTGTATCGGGGATTTTTTAGGATTTATTACAAGTACGAGCGGGACATTCAGCATTCTTACCAAATCAAGCTCTGTCATATTTTGCGCAACAGGTGATGAAATACTGTTGCCGCCTTCAATAATTGCACAATCCATTCCTTTTGATAATATTTTAAACTCTGAAAATATTGTCTCTGCATCGATTTTAAGATTGTCTTTGTACGAACTTACAAAAGGCGATTCTTCCCCGGACAGAATATATGTTGCATTCACTGCTAGAGTCGGATCAATACGCTTTATAAAGGACATATCAGGAGAGCTTTTTACCCCGTTTAGAAGCACTGCACCGGTTTGAATCGGCTTATATACGCAAGTGGGAAAAGACAAACTCTGCATCGCACCGGCAATTCCTGCGACAACAAGAGTTTTACCTGATTGTTTTTCCAGCCCTGAAATAAATACATTTAGCATAACTAAATATTAACATGTGATTTTAAATTATCAATAACACTATTTATTAATTGAAAAATAAACTTCTTTCAGACGTTTCTTTGTAATATGAGTATAAAGCTGTGTGGTTGAAACATCACTGTGTCCCAACAACTCCTGAACAACCCTCAAATCAGCACCGTTTTCCAGCAAGTGAGTGGCAAAACTGTGACGAAGAGTGTGAGGAGTAATATGTTTGTGGATACGTTTTCCCTGTTCTCTTATAAAATTGTAGACATCCTGACGAGTCAGTCTGTGACCGTCCTGTCTTACGAACAAATATTTATAATCTTTCAAATTGTTTTTCTGAATCAAAGTCTCACGATAACCGATATATTTTTTAAGTGCTGACTGAGCTTTTTTTCCGAACGGTACAATTCTTTCTTTTGAACCCTTCCCATAGCACTGAACATACTTTGAATTTATGTTTATATTATTCATTTTTAAACCGACAAGTTCGGAAACCCGAAGTCCGCATCCGTATAAAAGTTCAACAATAACACTTTCTTCCTTATTCAGATCCGAATTCAATATGACGTTCAGCTCCTCAACCGTCATAACCTTCGGGAGTCTTTGAGGGAGTTTTGGACGTTCAAGGGTAAGTGTCGGATTTTTGTCTCCGTACTCGTTTGCACAAAACCACTTAAAAAAGCCCCGTAATGATGCAATCTTGCGGACAACACTTGAGGGTGAATACTTTAAATCTCTGAGCTTCATAATATAAGAATTTATATCTGAACGCTCAATTTTATTTATTTCACTTGCCCCCCTTGTAACACAAAAGTCAAAAAAGTATGACAAATCATTTTTATAAGCTTCAACCGTATTGGCCGAAAGCCCTTTTTCAACATCCAAAAATTCAAGATATTCCGCTAAATACTGAATATTCATAAATTTGATTATACTCTTTTTAATATTTAATTCAACAGATTTACTATATTTCTAAATTTGCAAGCTTAAACAGATTATCGTCTTTCGCACTGCACTTTAATCCCGTAGGTATAAACAGGTCTTTGTATCTCTCAACGGCAAACCTGTCTGTCATTCCTGAGATGTAATCGGTTACAACCCTTACAATCTTATCCTCAGGGCAAATATCTTTTAATACATCACAGTAGTAGTTGAACAAAGCGCGAATTACACCTCTTGCCTTATTTTCTTCAAGTTTCGCCGTTGATGTGTCGTTATAGACATTTTCAAACATCCATTTTCTTAATTTGGTTGTGTATTCCCATGCTTCTTCACTCATGGATATTTCAGTTTTTCCTATCGAATTGTTTATAATTTCGTGAATCATTTTGCTCAGCCTTTTACTTTGAACAGGAGAAAAATAATCAATACAATCCTTTGGCAAATCACCCTCAGTAATGACTCCTGCCCTTATTGAATCTTCAATATCGTGGTTTATATATGCAATTTTATCTGCAAGCTGAACTACTTTTCCTTCCGGAGTTGTCGGCTGATACCCCCATGAGTGAGTCATTATGCCTTCAACTGTTTCCTGGCACAAGTTTAAGTGCTCCAAAATTTCAACAACTCTGACACTTTGAATATTGTGATTAAAACCACCCGGAACAAGCTCATTTAAAACACCCTCACCACAATGGCCAAAAGGTGTGTGCCCCAAATCATGTCCCAGAGATATTGCTTCAACCAAATCTTCGTTCAGGTCAAGCGCCCTTGCTATTGAACGTGCTATTTGAGAAACCTCAAGAGTGTGAGTAAGTCGTGTTCTGAAGTGGTCATCAAACGGAGAAAGGAAAACCTGAGTTTTGTGTTTCAGGCGTCTGAACGCTTTTGAATGAAGAATTCTGTCCCTGTCTCTTTGAAAACAGGTTCTCATATCCGATTCTTCTTCCTTAACTTTACGTCCTCTCGATTCTATTGCTTTTGTGGCAATATCGCTCAAAAATTTTAATTCTCTTTGTTCCAATTTTTCTCTAACGTTCATAGCAAATCTCCAATCAGTCAGATTCTAACATAAAACTGATGATTAGGGCTACTTTTTTATATGATTATTATTTTTGAGCAGGTTGTTTTTTAGCTTTAACTTCTTTTAATTTCTTATCGCCCCATTCTCCGATTCTGTTCAATACCCAAGTTGATAAAGCACCAACGATTAATGATTTTGAACCGGCATAAAGCTTGGCGTTACAATACAATGAAACACCAACACCGGCGATAGCAGGGAAACCGTATTTTAATGCGATAGATTGTCTTTGGTCGCTATCTTTTGATTTACCCAGATGATAACCTAAAACTCCGAGTGAGATAAGGATTGTTAAAATATCTGTCGGAGCAGATCCGAGAGTCAGATCTCTCAGTTTGCTCATATAATCTTCGGTTTCCATTTTGATTGATTTGTCCAAAGATTTAACTCCGGCTTTGTAAACTCGAGCAACTATATCATATTCATCTTCAGGTAATAATTTTTTATATATCTTCAATATATTTTCAACTTTTCCTTCTTTATATGTTGCAATTCCGTTTCTTAAATCATCAAATATACCAAGGAAAAGATCTTTATCTTCAGGTTTAATTTTTTCATCTTTTATCAGAACTTCCACGCTGCGTTTCAAATCCGAAATATTATCTAAAATTTGTTGTTTCTTTATACTATCAACACCTCCGCCATTGACGAACTCTTTTATATTACCTCTGATAGTGGCAAGCTTCCTCATATTTTCCGAATCTTTATATCCGATAACTTTTGATATATCAAGGATTTTAGCATTCGCGCTTTCCATCATATCTCCTAAATTGTAAGAGATTGTTTTTCTGAATAATCTGACGCCTTTTTTAATAGCAGCTTTATCACCGGCTAACATTGATTCGGCTATAAAAGTTGTTAGTGAGGCTTTGGGTGTGAATACGCGCAATTCTTTAAAGTTATCATACAGAGTATCAACCGAATGCAGCATTCTGGATAATCTGCTCTGCAAAGCACGATCCGAGAAACCTTCTGCAAATACAGAAGAAATATCTTCATTTAATACACCGATTTTTTCAAGCCACTTTTCTCTGGTCATTCTTACGCCGTTAATTTCGACTATTTCTGTCGGGTTTTTGCCCAACACTTTGCTTGAAATGTTTTCACTGAGGGCTTTTATTTCTTTAAATTTGCCCGAAGTTGATGCATAATTATTTTTTACGGTACGTCGTCCGATTTTACCGAAAAGTCTGGTTATACCGTTATGAATTTTATCGGTAAACTTTGTTTTTGCCATAAAATTCTTGAACAGAACATCCTTGAAGGATACAAAATTATTCACAGCCTCAGCCTTAGCAGAAGCATTTTCCAGTGTGCTCAGCAAGTATAACATAGCGTTATTCGGAGTTTTTCCGGTGTTCAATTTTGAAGTTAATACCTTAGTTTCAAGGTAATTTCTCAGTTTTCTGAAGCCTTTTGCCACACCCTTCGGGCCGCCTTTTAACAGCAAAAAGACTCCCGCTGCTGTTAGGAGAGTCGCTCCCGCGATTGACAAACCTATAACTTTCGTATTATTCGTTTTTCTCGCTTCATCAGGCAAGACAAACATTTTTTGAATATCACTGATATAAAACTTGTCACCCTCATCTTCATTTTTTGCAGGCAGCCAAAAAGATTGCGTATTCACACTTCCTACGCGCTGACTTAAAAATTTATCAACACTATTTGTTTCAATTTTTTGAATAGAATTGTTCATAACACACTTGCCTACTCTTTTAGTAAAGCAACTCAAAGTACAAAATTGACAAATTTATTCAACTTCTTAAAGATATGTTACAAACTTTTTTAAACGGGGAAAAGCTCTGTGTCAATAACCTTCGCAACCTCAATTGAAGAATTCTTGTCAGATAACAATTCTTTTACGGAACCCAAATCTTTTATATGTTCATATCTCAAATCCGGATTGTACAAAAGTTTTTCTATATTTGAAACAATATTTTCCGAAGTTGCATTATGCTGAAGAAGTTCCGGAACAATATATTTATCAGCAATGATATTCGGTAAAGAAACTCTTTTTATACACCTTACAAGCAGATATATCCAGTAGAACAATTCCGGACCTTTATAAGCAATAATCATAGGCGTTTTATACAAGCTTGCTTCCAATGCTACCGTACCTGATGCAAGAATCAATACATCTGCGACACTTAAAAGAGCCTGATTTTCGCCCTTTATAACAGGAATATCACATGTTCCCAAATACTTTTGGAAAACTTCATCGGATATATTCGGTGCCTGAGAAATACAAAACTGTAAATCCTGATGTCTCAAATTCAACTCTTTAACGGCATCTTTAAATATTTCCATAAGATTTTTTAGTTCAAATTCACGTGATCCCGGGAATACAGCAACAAGTTTTTTCTCAATATCAAAATTGTGTTCTCTGAAAAATGTTCTTTTCGGAGCAGGAGCCGGCAGTTGAGATACAAGCGGATGTCCGCAATAATGTGTGTCTATACCGTATTGGGCGTATAGTTGTCTTTCAAACGGGAATATACACAGAACTTTATCCACATATTTTTTTATAAGACGTATCCTGTACTTTCTGCTTGCCCAAACCTGAGGCGGAATATAATAAAAAATTTTTATTCCTGCTTTGTGCAAATATTTTGCGACCGATAAATTAAATGCTCCGTAATCAATAAGCAAAACCAAATCCGGTTTATAATCATTTGTTAAATAATTTACAAGCGATTTTCCAAGCTTGTAATGATCTATTATAATCTTTGGAGAAATTCCCATCGCAGACATTTTGCGATGATCTGCAAACAACTTAACACCCTGACTTTCAAGATTGATACCACCTATCGCTTCAATTTCCAATTCACTGCCCAGAGCCTTTAATTGTTTGACCACATTAGCTGCATGCATATCTCCGGAATATTCACCTGTAATAATAAACAATTTCTTTTTCATACTACAATTATATATAAAATAATAAATTTTAGGCAATTTTTTTACTTATCTGTTTTTATAAAAGAAAAGGAGATTTGCAAAGTGATATTATTACCTGTCAGGGCCCAATGCGTTTATAATATAGTAAAAAACCCCAAAACCTTAAGATGTGCCAACAAAATGTGCCATAAAATCATGGGAGCAGGAATTAAGGAAACTGTACAATTATATGATGCGCTTTGGATAATTGACACAAAAATATATAAGAATATTTTGAAAAGATTGTCTAAATTCATTTAGGCAACAAACAAACTTCTTATAAAATCTAATACCACTGCGATTGCAACTAATACACACAGGCAAAACCAAATAATCACCCCAATATCTGCTAATATGTTTGGGTATAAAATTTCACCCATTCCATATCTGCCTGCTTTGGCAGCAGCCAACAACCAAACATAAACACATGATACAAAAAGAGCCAGAAAAAGCAGAAAGAGTATCCCGAAAAATGCCGCAGGACCTGAAAATGCAGCGTAATCCAAATATCCCAGTATAAGACCTGCATACGCAGTATAACCGGCTAAATGATACCCTTTTGTTAGCCGTAATTCTGATAATTCCATAGCAGATACTCCCTATACGGCCATAATGACTATATCGTGTTCATCAGCATACTGAACAACTTTTTCTTGTTCGGCAATAATTGTTTCGTTAGCCTCAACTGCGATCAAAGATGCACCTTTATGAGCCATTGTCCTTAAAGTTTTCATACCGATTGCAGGTATATCAAAACGCTTATCCTGTTTTGGTTTTGAGACTTTTACAATAACAGCACCCTCTTTAGCAAGCTTTGAGCCGCGTTTTATACAAGCATCGGTACCTTCTATTGCCTCAACCGCCATAATCATTTTATCCTTAATTACAACAGACTGACCAACATCAAGCTTGCCCATTTCTTTCGCAAGCCAAAAACCGTAATTTACATCTTCCATCTGTGCTGCTGTGGGTTTGTGTTTACCTAAAACCCCTGCCGGAATCATCAGATTCTTAATAAAAATAGTCTGATCAAGGACTTCAACACCGATTTTTGACAATTCATCAACTATCATCAGCATAACCTGATC
>JAFYDY010000025.1 GCA_017544545.1 bacterium | reverse complement strand
CGATGTTTTGGTAATAAATATGTTGAGTAAAGAGAATTTTGCCGATGTTCGTATCTTGGAACTCATCAATAAAAGGACTTTGCAGTTCAACGGAATATTCGGAATGAGTGACGATATTGTCGGGAATTTTGATACAAAAATAAAAGAGGTGTTGCAAAATTTCAGAAGTTCAACAGAGGTTCAAGATGCTTTCAAAAATAATCTTGCAGTTAATAAAGAGGCAAACGAAGAGCTTGTCGATAGGACTGAAGATATCCTGTTCACAACTTTTACAAAATCAATAGCTGACAAAGTTTCAGTTAATCCAAAATATATGGAAGATAAAATCGATGAGATAAATAAAGATTTGTGGGAGGTTGTAAAATATTATTTCCTTAATATAAAAGAGGGTTGGTACGAAATTGATGACGAGAATAAAACATTAAAACTTATTGAAGGTTATAACAGACCGTATTTATTCTCGTATAAAGATGACAGATTTTTAAAGGATTATAAAGGCTATCAGCAGTACGGAATGAATAAAGATTTTTCTCCTGCACGAGGCAGAATCGCATTAACCTCTGTATTTTCAAAAGGTATATTAAAAGAGATGGATATGGCTTGTCCACAGGAAGCAAAGATTTATGTAAATTCAGATATTGAGCCTGTTGAAATCGGTTATTATAATGTCGGGATCACTTCAAAAGATAATACTTCTCACAAGCATATTTTAATCGGGCAGACAAAAGACGGAAGAACATTATCTGATAGTGAGTGCCGAAAACTTTTAAATCTTCCTGTTGTAAAAATAGAAGAACGCAACGGCTTTGATACAATCCGAATGGGGAATTTGCTTGAGTCGTTTGAGTTTAATTTGAGTGATAAAATATCAAAGGATGAGATTTTACAGGAATATTTCAAGAACAAAGAGGGTTCTATTACTTACGAGGTTGAAAAATTGAGAATGCTTGCAGGACGTAAAAAGTCTGCTCTTGAACTCAATTTGACCGACCTTAAAACCGAAATTGAAACAATGAAAAAGCAATTAAACAGTAAGAATTCTGACCGCTTGGAAGAATTAAAATTAACAAAACAATTAAAGCTGAAACAAAAAGAATTACTAAAAAAAGAAGAGGGATTGTTCTTTGATAAAGCACAAGTAGATGTTGAAACTGATGAGGCAATTCAGGAGCTTACAAACGATTATAATTTCAATGTAATAATAGGTGCAAAATTCAAACTTCAAATCGTTAAAGCAGAGTAAAAGTTATCTATTTTCATGGTAATATAATTTCAAAAGGGGTAATAATTATATGGTTGAAGGTATCGAAAAAATAAGCGGACAGAGCATGGATATAGAGTTATCCGAAAAAGAAAAATTAAAGTCTGTATTCCCACAATGCTTTAATGACGGCAAACTTGATATTGATAAGTTGCTGAATCTTTGCGGTGAATATATCGACAACGATTTTGAAAAATACAAGTTTGAATGGAAAGGCAAATCAAACTGCTATAAAATTGCAGGGAAACGCTCAACAGGAACACTCCGCCCATGCAAAGATGAGAGTGTTAATTTCGATACAACAAAAAACCTTTATATTGAGGGTGATAATTTAGAAGTCCTCAAACTATTACAAAACGCTTATTTCAGAAAAGTAAAAATGATATACATCGATCCTCCGTATAACACAGGAAACGATTTTGTTTATGAAGATGATTTTGCTGATCCAATGGCAAAATATAAAGAGATTACCCAACAGACAACAAAATCTAATCCTGAAACAATGGGAAGATTTCACACCAATTGGTTGAACATGATGTACCCACGCTTGAGGTTAGCATCAAATCTTCTTCGTGATGACGGCGTAATTTTTATTTCGATTGATGATAATGAAGTTACAAACCTTAAAAAGTTATGTGATGAAGTGTTCGGGGAAGAAAATTTTATAAATCAATTAATATGGCAAAGAGCTTTTGCACCTAAAAATGACTCTAAATTTGCTTCTACTGACCACGATTATATACTTATATATGCAAAAAATATTAATAATTATACAATGGGTAAATTACCAAGAACAGAGGAAGCAAATGCAAGATATAAAAATTATGATAATGATCCACGTGGAGTTTGGACATCAGATAATTTAACCGCAAAAACTTACTCAGACAAATATGATTATCCAATAACTACTCCAAGTGGGAAAATTGTAAATCCAGCACATGGTTCTTGTTGGCGTGTATCACAGGAACGCTTTGCTGAATTGGTTGCTGATAATAGAATTTGGTTCGGCGAAAATGGAGACAATGTTCCTCGTCTAAAAAGATTTTTATGTGAAGTTCAAGATGGAATGACAGCATCAACATTTATGCAATTTAAAGATGTTGGACATAGTCAAGAGGGGAGACAAGAACTAAAAAAACTTTTTAATGACAAAGGATACTTTGACGGACCAAAACCTGTTCGTTTATTAACAAGATTATTAACTTTAGCAAATTTAAAAGATGATGATATTATAGTTGATTTCTTTAGTGGCTCAGCAACAACAGCTCACGCTGTTATGAAATGGAATTCTGAACATGATACTAATTTAAAGTTTATAATGGTACAATTACCTGAAAAATGTGATGAAAAATCTGATGCCTATAAAGATGGTTATAAAACAATTTGTGATATAGGAGAAAAAAGAATAGAACTTGCAGGGAAAGAATTAACCGAAAACTCAACTAATCAATTATCGTTAGAAAAAAAACAATCGCTTGATATTGGGTTCAGAGTATTCAAACTTGATACTTCAAATCTTGCAAAATGGGATTCCACACCGACAGAAGATGAAGAAGAATTACAAACAAGATTTTTGGGTATGGCTGATACGGTTAAGGTCGGCAGAACACCTGAAGACTTGGTTTATGAGGTTATGCTTAAACTCGGTATTCCTTTAGATTACAAAGTGATTCCGATAAAAATTAACGATAAAGAAGCTTTTGCAATCGGTGAAGATTGTCTTGTTTTGGTTTGCACAGACAAAGGCGAAAGCGGAATTTCAGGGGATGATATTCGTTTGATGTGCGATGAATACACTCCTGCCAAAATCGTAACTTCAGAGGAAGCATTTGCAGATGATTCCGCT
>JAFYDY010000024.1 GCA_017544545.1 bacterium | reverse complement strand
ATATCTTGATGTTTTTTTACACATAGTGTATTATTAAATTCAAAAACAGGTAGGGATATATGAATAATCAAGAAAATTACATCTTTCCAAAGAAATCGGAACTTAAGCAAATAAATATAAATGAAGTTTATGCAAAATTACCGGACTTAAAAAATACAACCGAATCTAAAGCTACAACGATAGGCAAATGGCTTGCCGGATGGATTACAACAGCATTATCAGACGGAAAAATCGAAGAAAACAACATACTTCCGTCCAAAGCTGATTTTGCATATATGCTTGGAGTAAGTCTGGGAACAGTACAAAATGCAATCAGATACATAGAAGATTTGGGTTATGTTGAATCAAAACAGTGTATCGGAACTTTGGTAAAAAACAGAGCATCCTCTACCCACACAATGAGAAAATTAACCTCAAAAAAGGATAACGCAATAGAAGCAATAAAACATTATATCTTGTCAAACAAGTATAAAGTAGGAGATAATATACCGTCCTCAAGAACAATTTCAATGATAATCGGGTTTAACTCTAATACAACAAGATTATCCCTTGAGACACTGGCTTCTTACGGCATTGTTTCACATAACAAAAAGAATGCAAGAGAAAGCGGATGGATAATTACCAGCACAGATTTTGAACTTAAATCAAATGATATTTCAAATAACGCAAAAACATTGGTAGATATGGTAGTGTCCGATCTTGAGAATTACATTACGACAAATCTAAAAGTCGGAGACAAAATGCCGCCTCACGCAGCACTTGCCAAAGAATTAAAAGCAAGCATAAAAACTGTTCACGACGCATTAAAAGTTCTTATTGACAGACAAATTCTGCTCGCAAGAAGGGGCCGCTACGGAACAACCGTTATCAAGATTCCGGGTTCTGCAAGCTTTGGAGAAAAACCGGAAACCTCAATTTTTGCATCAGCACAGGAAACGGCTTTTTACCACTATGAAAAAACTCAAAACAGCATAAAGAAAATGATTGCCTCCGAATACCAAATCGGTGACAAACTACCTTCTATCAAAGAATTATCAGAACGGTTTGACCTTAGCCCGAATACTATCAGAAAAGCATTTCATAACCTTGCCAAAGAAGGATTTTTGGTATTTTCAAGAGGTCGTTACGGCGGAACCTTCGTTATAGATATTCCTGAAACGGAAGTTCAAAGCTTTAAATGGCTTGCTGTAAACCCTCAGTACGCAAAAGAGTACTCAAATTAGATAAGCCGTTTTTGTAAATAAACCTAAACACTTTTGACATGACATAGTTCTGTCTGTAATAATGAGGAATACAGGTAGAATTATGTACATAAAACAGCTTGAAATAGATAACTTTAAATCATTTGCCAACAAATCGGAGATCCCATTCAGAAGAGGTTTTACAACCGTTTCAGGGCCAAACGGTTCAGGTAAAAGTAATATTATAGACAGTGTAATGTTTGCACTCGGACTACGATCCGGAAGTGCGCTTCGTGTTGAGAACTTGTCTGATTTTATATCTCAGTTTAACAACAGGAATGAAGCAACCGTAAAAGTTACCTTCGGCGACGTTGACGGAGATAAAGAACTCACCGTGGCAAGAAGAATACGAAAGACCAATCAGGGTTTTGCAAGTACATACTACCTTAATGATAAAATTGATACCCTGAGCAATATTCGTACAATACTTGAACAATACAACATCACACCAAACAGCTATAACGTAATGATGCAGGGCGATGTTACAAGTATTATTACCTGTTCTGACAGGGCTAGAAGAACAATTATTGACGAAATTGCCGGAGTTGCAGACTTTGACAGGAGAATAGAACAGGCGACCGGAGAACTTCAAACGGTAGAACAAAGGGTTGAAAGCGCAAGATTAATCCTGACCGAAGTTGAAAGCAGACTGGAGCAACTGACAGAGCAAAGAGAAGTTGCCCTGAAATATAAAAAATTACAGGAAGAAAAAAGCGGACTTGAATCTCAGGTAAGCTCCGTTAAATTCTTCGATTTGAAACGAAATCTTGAACTTGCTCATGAAAATATCCTTCAGTCCAACAAAAAGTTAAAAGAAGAACAAGCCGACAAAAAGGATATTGAAGAAAAAATCAAACTCGTTAATGAAAAATACGAAGAACTTGATGCCAAGCTAAAAGCTCAGGGAGAAGAAGAAAGAAACAAATTAAAAGATAAACAAAGCGAAATTTCTGCAAATATTCAAACGAAGAAAAATGCCATCACTCACTGTGATACCCAAATTCAAAAGGGTTTACAGACAATAGAAAACGATAAAAACGGCATTGAAATTCAAAAACAAAAAATTGAAGACGAAAAACTTAAAATTAAATTAGCTCACGACAAAATCGGGATTATAGAAGCTCAATTAAAAGAAAAGAAAGAAGAACGTGATAAAAAACTCGCAGACCTTTCAGGTATAAGCGAAACTACAGACAAATATATTCAGTCGAGAAACGAAACCCAACAAGAACTTGACGGATTAAAAGATAAAGATAACGAGCTATTAAAAGATTCTCTTACAAAAGAAAATGAGTATTTAAACCTTAAAAAAGAACTTGAAGAAGCAAAAGATTTTATACAAAAGACACAAGATGCAAAAGAAAATTTCGGAGACGATAAATCCCTGAAAGAACTTGAAGTTTCCAACTTAAAGAAAGAAATGGAAGAACTGAAGGAGCTTCAGGCCAAAACAATTCAGCAGCTTGACGATACAAAAAGTGCAATGGAGCAATATGACTATGATGTAAGAGCAGCTCTTCGCAGATTTACAGAGATGGAAGCACAGAGGAAAACAATGTCCTCATCCGGCTCAAGCATCCCGATTAAAACAGTCATGGATGCTCATTTTAAAGGGGTACATGCACCTTTAATGCAGTTAGGTTCTGTTGATGAAGAATACTCATTGGCACTTGATGTTGCGTTTGGCGGACGTCTTGCGCATATAGTTGTTGATGATACGCACGCTGCTTATGTTGCAATGGAACATTTGAATGCAACCCGAGCAGGCAGGGCTACATTTATACCTTTGAACAAATTAAAAAAAGCTCCGTCAAAATTACAACTTCCAAAGAATAAGGGCGTTATCGATTTTGCAATAAACCTTATTGATTTTGACGATATATATATAGATGCTTTCTATAATGCTGTCGGAGATACCCTCGTTGTAGAAGATACCGATACTGCAGAGCAGCTTATCGGTCAGTACAGAATGGTTACATTAGACGGCAAACTTTATGAAAAGAATGCCGTAATCACCGGTGGCTATGTTAAAAAATCAATGCTGGGATTTGGTCAAAACGCCGATAAAGAGCTGGAAGCCGCAAAAGAAAAACTGGATCAGCTGCAAAAGAAATACAATGATGCTGTAGCTTTCAGAAAAGAGCTTGAGGACAAACTTGAAAAAATCAGAAACAGTTATTCTTCATCCTCAAATGAATATTCAAAAGCAAAAATCGAACTTGGCAATATGAGTTCTCAATTTGAGAATTCACAAAATCTTTTGGAGACAAAACAGAAATTTGTTGAAGAAAATGAACCAAAAGTTGTAAAACTCAGTGCCGAACTTGACAAAATCGAAGCAAAAAGAGTTGAATTGGCCGACGAAATTCAAAAACGCCAAGATAAGTTATCCGAAATTGACGAACTTCTAAACGATAAAGGGTTAAAAGAAATAAAAGAAAAAACTCAGGGCCTCGAAGATGATATACGTCACCTTAATAATGAGTTGCTTGGGGTTAAAAATGAAATTAACGGATACGAAAACAATATAAAATTCTACGATTCAATTATAACCGGACGTAATGATGACATTGAAAGAATCAAAAAGGATAATGAGAATTACGAAAAAGATAAAGTTGAATACAACGAAGATATCATCCGATTAGATGAGCAATTAAATGCGCTATCTGATAAAATAGCAGTAATTGATGAAAAAATCGGAGAACTCGTAAAAGAGAAAGATGAAATCCAGAAGAGTTTGGTTGCTCTGCAAACGGACTCAGCGGTAAAAGCCTCAGAAATAGAAAGAATCAACGAACAGATTGAAGCTTTTAAAACGAGAAGAAAAGAACTTGAACCGCAGTTGGAAAGTGCTATTGAGGCACTGAAAGATTCGGGGATAGACGTAGACAAACTTGAACCTGTACAAATTTCTATTGATGAGCTGAATGCAAAAATCCAGAGACTTGAAAAGAGAATGCAGGAATTGGGCGACGTAAATATGCTGGCGATAGTCGCATATGAAGAAACAGCCGCAAGAAAAGAAGAATTAGACACTCAAATTAAAACCTTATCAGCTGAACGTCAATCAATTCTTGAGAAGATGCAGGGATTTGAGCAGCAGAAAAAAGAAGCCTTTATGACAACCTTTACTGCAATCAATGAAAACTTCAAAGATATTTATCATCAATTATCTGAAGGCGAAGGCAGACTAATCTTAGAAAACGAACAAGATCCGCTATCTGCCGGCATGACAATGGAAGCAAAACCGAGAGATAAAACGACAAATAACAAATTGTCCTCTTTATCCGGTGGAGAAAAGGCACTTACAGCATTAGCATTAGTGTTCTCTATCCAGAAATACCTTCCGGCTCCGTTCTACGCTCTGGACGAAGTTGATGCGAGCCTTGACACAATGAACGTGGAAAGAATTGCTGATATGGTTAAAAAGCAATCTTCAAATACACAGTTCTTGGTTGTTAGCCACAGAAAACCAATGATTGAAGCGGCACAAAGAACAATCGGGGTAACCCAAAAAGAAAAAGGAAAGACTAAAGTTACCGGAGTAAAAATAAGAGACGACGATGAACAATAATCAAATAAATATACAGGATTTAGAAGCCTCAATATATGGTGAACACAGCAAATTTGATGCAAATGACGGTATCGGTATACTTGTAGATATGGCAAAACAAGGCAAGATTGATCCGTGGAACATTGACATTATTGATGTTACCGAAAAATATTTTCAAAGAATGATTGAATTGAAATCTTTAAATTTGAGAGTAGCCAGCAGAACTTTGCTTTTCGCATCAATATTGTGTCGTCTGCAATCCAATGTGTTATCAGGATTATGTATTGAAGATTTTGATTATAAGCCGGAAGAAGAAGTCATTTATGACGATGACGGATTCCCTGTTGAATATCCTGACGAAGATACAGAATATATTCCGACCAGCAACGTTGTAAGTATTGATGAAGCATTGCAAAGACGCACAAGCGTAAGATTAAACAGAAATCGCGTTGTAACCTTGAAAGATTTGATAAAACAGTTAGAGTTTTATGAAAAACTTGAAAAACGTGTATCAATGAAAAACGCTTACGAAAGAGCTAAAAGAAATATACGTAACTATTCAAAACTTACGGCCGAAGAAATTATTTCTATGGCTCACGAGGAATACATTGAAGAATCAGTGTTAAAACTAAAGGATAATTTGGGACAAATTTTTGAGCATCAGGATAAAATTGAACTCAACGAACTTCTAGTTTTAGGCTTAGACCGAATCAGCGCATATATTGCTCTGCTGTTTTTAAGCAGAGATACTGATTATGAACTTGAACAGGATGAATTTTATTCGGATTTATATGTGGTAATGGGAAAGGGAGCAAATGCAACAACTTAAATCAAGAATTGAAGCTGTTTTGTTTGTTACTGCTAAAGCTTTGACTTTAGAAGAAATTGCCGTGTATTTGGATAAAGAACCCGAAGAAATTGAAGAAGCTCTTTTGGAATTGATTATGGATTACGGCTCAAGAGACGGAGCTTTGGAAATTGATGATGAAAACGGTTATATTTTGCAGGTAAAAGAAGATTATAGCGACATAGTAGAAAAAATTTGTCCGGTAGATTTGTCGGCTGCCGTTTTGAGAACTCTTCTTGTTATTGCATTAAAACAACCGATAAGACAAACAGAGCTGGTAAAACTTCGCTCTGCAGCATATGAACACGTAGCAGAACTTGTTGAAAAAGGACTTGTTTCTAAGCATAAAGACAAAAACGGCAGAAGCATAAATCTGAAAACCACCTCAAAATTTGCAGAATATTTTAAATTAAAAGGGGATACCAGAGCATTGGCTCAACAACTTGAAAAGAGTCTGAACGATGCATCGTAAAATTCTATTAGGGATACTTGTTGTATTAATAATTGTATTTGTTTTGTTTAAGTCGCCGTTTGCAGCGACATACAACTACAATAAGGCAAAAAACCTTTATGATAATGGCAAAGCTGAACTTTCGCTTGCTTATTTTGAGAAGTCACATTTTGCAAACCCAAACAATTCATTAAATCGCTATTACTACGCAATGGCTCTTTCAAAATCAAAGCCGACTTATTCCGTTCAGAAAAAGCTATATGAATTATCCAAAAACAACACTAACGATGAGGCGGCAAAACTTGCAAAATCAAAAGCATTCCAGATGCGCAGAGCTATATTAAGTGAAATTGGCGACAATTACATCTTCAATGCGGCATCAGGAACAGATATCATTCGTTGGGATGTACGTTCATTTCCTTTAAAAGTTTATATCGAGGAATCTAATGTCCCAAAATATTATTTTACAAATATCAGATCAGCGCTTTCACAATGGGTTAACAGAACGACGTTTGTGAGATTCAGCGAGGTTAATAATGAAGCTGATGCTCAAATTGTTATCAGATTCAAAGACGTTGATTCCTCCGTGTGCAGCGGGGGTATATGCAAATATGTTGTGGCATATACAGAGCCGACCATTGGGTCAAACAATATGCTCAAAAAAATGACACTGACATTTTACAAAACAAATCCGAGAAATCAGAAATTTTTGCCTCCTGAGATATACTCAACTGCATTGCACGAAATCGGACACACTCTCGGGCTTATGGGACACAGCGAAAAATCAGGCGACATAATGTATGCAGCCCAAAACAAAAGTTCCTCAACAGGCACATCCTACGGGAGTACAAAACTTTCACAAAGAGATTTAAAAACTCTTGTTTTGTTATACCGAACAAAGCCTACAATTACAAATACATATAACCTTAACAGTGAAACCTTTTATTACGCACCGTTAATTATCGGTACAGGCGACGAAATCATACAGAAAAAGATTGAAGAATATACCAAATATATTAAGTCATATCCGCAGCTTGCAACGGGTTATATAAATTTGGGAGGAGCATACTCTGACGCCGGAGATTTTGAAAAAGGACTTCAATATATGAGTACCGCCGAAAAATACGCAAAGACAGATGATGAAAGATTTTTAATTTATTACAACAAATCTATAATGTATTACAATATGAAAAACTCCGAAAAAGCTCTGCAGTATGCAAGGCAAGCTCAGGGAATAAAAAATGATTCTTCAATAGCAGAGCTCATTGATGATATACAACAAATGAAATAATTAAAAAAAGGCGGGGTGCAAATGCTCCCCGCTTTGTACTATGCTAAATTACCCTTACCACTCCGTTATGTCTTTTTTAGCAATTACCAATGCGTTAGATAGTGCAATTCCGCCGGGCTGCGCAGGACGATTAACGATTTGGCCGTTTACATACATGACGGTAGATCCTCCGCCATCCAAATTTATCGCATTCACGCAGCCCAAACTTTTCATCAGGTAGCCCAATTCGGTTAAAGTCATCCCGACCGAGCTCCCCTCTCTGCCGTCAACGGCTATTAAAATTAAATCATTATCTCTCGTGTAACCAATTGCAGTTCTTGGGTTTCTGCCCCCAATAGCGTTCAATTTTTGCGCCGTCATATCAACAAAAACTTCGCCGTCTTTAACAAGATACGGACCACCGCTTATAATATGGCGGACATTTTCCCATTTCGGATTTGTACTAAATTCTATATCAACAGTTTCAGCACCAAACAACTTCCCGAGCTGATCCTTCGGTCCTACCAGAACTATTCCGTCCTCGGGAATAAAAAGAGGATTGGCGGAAGCTTTCACTATTTTGTTCCCAACAATCTGGAGTTGAACCCCATACTGAGGTGACGGTGGTGCATAGCTCCCCCAATCCCGAGTGTATGCTAAAATATATGAGGATAGCATTCTTGGCTGATTTATATTATCAATTTTTATTGTGTGCCCGTTGCCTTTAATCTTTGCATTCAACTGAACTCTTCCGACATCATACCCCTCGTCAAATATTCCGAGAGCAACTCTGTCATATATAGGACCGGTGTACATTTTGCCGTCTATCATAAGCGTTCCTAAAGGCACGCCCGTTTGAGGCTTGAAAAAGCCCCCGTTTATTGCAACAATTGAATTAGTATTTTGAGCTATCGATCTGACCGATCTTCTGTGAGGCAATGTAGTTGATGCAATCGCCGGTTTAACTTCGTAATCAAAGGCGACTTTTTGATTTACTTCAACAATGTTTATTCTGACAGGCTTGCCGTTATAATATTTGGTCATCTTAATATGCTTTACACCATCTGCGACACTATAAACCGGCAAACCTCTGTATTTATTCTGTATTCTTTGCTCAAATTTGTCTTTGCGCGCCTGAGGGCTGATTTCTTCTTTTAAATTATTTCTGATTTCAACAAGAGACGGAACATTAGAGGTGTTATTCGCAATTAAATCAACTGCCTGAATATTCGGAGAAGCAAAAACAAAAGTCATAAACAGCGAAATTATTATTAACGTTTCGCAAGTTTTGCCTAAATTTAATTGTTGTTTCGCAAGAAGAGTATCCATAGCAAATCACCAAAAGGTTAAGTAACTCGGATACCTTTTTGTTTTTAGAGTGGGGTGGGGAATAACACTCATCAGAAGCCTATTTGGGCACATAGGGTGTTCCTACTATCATTGTAGCATATTTTAACATGTTTCTCAATCCTTTACAACCCAAATATAGCAATAAATTTACAAAACTAAATAGTGGCAAATGTACACTATAAAAGAGATTAAAGGGTGTACAAAATACAATAACCCACAAGGGACAAAATTTCAGAGATTATAAAAAATTTTATACCTTTGTGCTAGAATATATGAGTGAGAGATAACTCAGAAGGGATATTTTATGACAAACAGAGTAGTTGTTGGAGCTCAGTGGGGAGACGAAGGGAAAGCAAAAATTACCGATTTGCTCGCACAAAAAGCAGATTTGATTATCAGATATCAGGGTGGATGCAATGCCGGACATACGGTTGTTGCACATAACAAGACCTTCAAATTTCACCTGATACCATCCGGAATTTTATATAAAGGTAAAACCTGTTTCATCGGTAACGGAACTGTAGTTTTGCCGGAATATTTCGAACAGGAAATTGAAGGATTAAAAAAAGAAAATATTGATTTGTCGGGATTAAAGGTTAGTCCGCTGGCAACAATCACAATGCCGTGGCATACCGAAATTGACGGCTACAGTGAAGATACTGCAGGTAAAGGCAAGATTGGAACAACAAAAAAAGGAATCGGACCGACATACACTGACAAGATGCAAAGAATTGCCCTAAAAATCGGGGATCTGTACTCGGAAGAAGCTCTTAACGAAAAACTTGATATTATTTTACCCATAAAAAATAAACAATTAAAAGAAATCTACAACCTCAAAACATACACAAAACAAGAGGTTTTGGAATTGTGCAAAGAGTATGCCGAAATATTCAGACCATATGTTTGTTTTGACTGGCAGGATATGCTGCGTAACGCCAAAAGGGAAGGAAAAACTATCCTTTTTGAAGGCGCTCAGGGAGTAATGCTTGATGTTGATTTCGGCACATATCCTTTTGTTACAAGTTCAAACCCTGTCGGAGGTGGAGCTGCAACCGGTTCAGGATTTGGTCCCAAAGTTATTGATGAAGTTATCGGGGTTGCAAAAGCTTACACAACAAGAGTCGGCGAAGGCCCATTCGTAACAGAACTGACAGACGCAACCGGAAAAGCGATTCAAGATATCGGACACGAATTCGGGGTTACTACAGGAAGACCAAGACGCTGCGGCTGGTTCGATGCTGTCATAATGAAGTACTCATGCCTTGTCGGCGGATTCACATCTGTTGCTCTTACCAAAACAGATGTTTTTGACACCTTCGATGAAATTAAAATTTGTACAGCCTATAAAGACACGAGAAACGGCAAAATTTATACTTCCTATCCGGAAGATGTATTTATTCACAAATATCTTGAGCCTGTTTATGAAACTCACAAGGGTTGGGGGGCAAATATCTCCGACATTCGCAGATACGAAGATTTGCCGGAAAATTGCCGTAAATATATTGAACGTCTTGAAGAAATTTTAGAAACACCAATTATGATAATTTCTGTCGGACCGGACAGAGAACAAACAATATTCAGATAATAAACAGCGGCGGGGATATAATCCCGCCTTTTTTATTAACATAACTTAAATAATTAGCAATAATTTTATTATTAGTGTTTTTAAAATATTATAGGTAGTTTTATGAAGATTGACCCGTGTAGTATAACTAATATCAATTTATATAAATCAAGTCCTGTTTTTTGTTCAAAACCGGACAATGAAACTGTGCGTGAACAAACAAATGAAATACCTGAAGTTACTAAGGATTATAATACCAGAACACCTATAAAATATACATATACAGGTGACATAAAACTGCAGGACGGAATCGTTGCAAAAAGCTACAAGCTTGCAAACGGTCAAAGAGTTGTGATTGTACCCAAAAGCGGCTCAACAATAGTCAAAACTTATGTTAATACAGGTTCTTTCAATGAGCCCGACAACATACGCGGTATCAGTCATTATATCGAACACAATTTGTTCAACGGATCTGAAGAATTCGGAGACGAACAATTCTTTGGGGAAGTTGATAAAATGGGGGCAAGCACAAACGCTTCCACCTCATTTGCCAACACTGATTATTACATAAAATCAAATATGCTCTATGAAGAAGATCTTGAAAACAAAATCAGACTTCATGCCGGAATGCTCACAAGTCCGAAATTCCTCACAGAAAAACTTGAAAAAGAGAAGAAGATCGTAAACTCCGAAATTAACATGTGCCTTTCTGAAGATGAAAATATCGGATTTACACAAACTGTCAAAAACCTGTTCAATATAAACTCAACATCCAACGATTTGGTTGCCGGCAGCACAGATAACATCACTGCACTCACAAGAGAGGATGTCGTTGAATATTTTAATAACAACTACTATCCCGGCAATATGACAACAGTAATAACGGGCGAAGTTGATCCCGATAAAACTATAGGACTCATCGCAAAATACTTTAATCAAACAAAAGTTCCGACGTCACAAAGAAAATTTGAAAAAATGATTCCAACAGAAAAGGCCGTCAGACAGGATATAATTTCCGAAGAATCAAAAGGCGGAGCTTCCTCAATATTTATTGGTTTTAGCGGGCCTGAAAACAACAATACAAAAGACTACATCTACATGCAGGCGCTGTCAGTGTTGGCAAGCGGATTGTATGAGTCAAGATTTTCTGATATAGAAAGAACCTTCGGTACAGGTATCAGCTGCGGAACAGAAAAATTAAGTTCAAGACCTTCTGATAAGTCTATGATACTTTTTGAAACGAGAATTTCCGAAGGTAACTCTGAGCATCTCATTAGCGACATCTATAAAGGAATTAACAACTTATCACAAATTCCGCCGACGGAAAATGAATTGCAAGCCGTTAAAAATGCTCTCAAAAAAGACTATGATCTAACCCTTGAGACATCATCCGGACTTAATTCATTTATTGGGACGAATTTAGCCAGCGAAAGAATTGATGTGCTGAAAAATTATAAAGAAATAATCGACAAAATGACGGCTGAAGATATTCAACAAACAGCAAAAAAATATCTTGACTTAAATAAAGCTGCACTGACTGTAGTTCACCCTAACGGCACGACAAGTGAAATGATAAAAAATAACTATGAACAAATATCCCAAACAAATGCTAATAACGTATCCTTTACAGGAGCAATCCATAAAACTCCAATAAATATAGATGAAATAAAAACTTATCGAACATACAACAACTATGAAGTAGTTTTAAACAACTCAAATTCCGACACTGTACAATATAAAATGTCCATTGAAAAAAACGCATGGACGCCAAGAAAAGCAGCCACTGCTGAAGTCTTATCCGATTTACTTAAAAACGCAGGGACAAAAAATCATACAATACAACAATTATCAAAAGAAGCTGACCTGTATGCAATAGATTCCTCTATCAGTGCCTGCGATTACGGAATTAGGATTTATGCAGATTTCCCTGTCGAAAACGCCGATAAAGCCCTTGATTTATTTACGGAAAGAGTTTTATCCCCAAATTTTAGCGAGAAGGAATTAACAGCTTCAATCAAAAGACTAAAAGACGCATATAGCAGACCTGACGTCAGTCCTTATGATAAATTGCT
>JAFYDY010000023.1 GCA_017544545.1 bacterium | reverse complement strand
CACGAATACGTTATTTACGCTCCTCACCATTCTTTTGAAAAAAACTCTTTAAACTACGGAACATTCCGTTGGAACGGGAAATTTATTCTTGAATGGGCTAAAAAGCATCCTGAAATTAAGTGGGTATTTAAGCCGCATCCGAGATTTAAACCGGCAGTAATACAAAATGGAATTATGAGCGAAGAAGAGACTGAAAATTACATAAAAGAATGGGAACAGCTCGGGTTAAAATATCTGGATGGCAATTATTTTGATATTTTCAAAAATTCAAAGTGTTTAATCACTGATTGTGGTTCTTTTTTGACCGAATATCTGCCAACGATGCAGCCGGTTATCCAAATGCGCAACAAAAATTCAAAACCCTTTACCAGAACAAATGAAAAAATAATTCAAAATTATTATCAGGCATATGATGTAAAACAGCTTGAAAATATACTGGATGATGTTCTTGTTAATGGTAACGATAGTTTAAAGAGCAAGCGTGAAAAAATGTTGGAAAGCCTGAATCTCAAAAACCAATCTGCCGCAAAAAATATTATCGCAGAGCTGGAAAAAGAAATTCTGAAAGAAATTTAAAAATCATACAAATGCTTTATTATTATTTTATGATAGTCTGATATAATTGTTTTATGTTTGATATATCAGCACCATCAACATATATTCCCGTAATATTTGTGAGTATTGTTCTTGTATATGTAGCTTTTTTATACAAGGATGCCCAAAAACATACTCACGAAAATACTGTTGATTTACCCTATTACACGGAAATCGCCACTTCTATGGAATATATTGGCAGAAATATACACGAAAACGGTCGTTTTCAATACAGAAAACACATTGACCCCGAAATTGTTATAGAAGACGATTTATATAATTCCCTGCGCCATGCCGGTGTTCTTTACTCTATGTATATGTACGAAAAATACGGTCTGAGCGACAAATATAAAGAAGAACGTTTCACAGCTTCAAAATATTTTATTGATAAATATGTCAAAAAATTTGGCAGCAAAGGAAAATATGTTGTAATATCCGTTCCGGAAGAAGAACAACTGAGAATAAAAATTGCAAAATCGGGTTCTGCCGGGGTGGCTTTGTGTGCCCTGTCTAATCTTTATGCTGAGGGCAAAATTGAATTAGGAGTTTTGCAGGGTTTAGGAGAATTTTTATTGTCTATGCAAAGCCCTGAAGGCGATTTTTATGCATACTACGATTTTGATAAAAAGAAAATAAACAAAGATGCAGAAGCTGTCTTCTATACGGGAGAAGCAGCAGCAGGACTTGTTTATCTGTATGAAACAGATCCTCAGGAAAAATGGCTGCAAGCCGCAAAAAATGCAGTTTTATATCTTGCAAAAACAGGCAAAGACTTAGATTTAGAAACTCCGTTTGATTCCTGGGCAGCGCTGGCTATTGAAAAATTATTTAAAGATAAACTGGTAACAGATGAAGAAAAAGGGATATTAAGAAATTATGCCGAACAGATGGCAATACCTATGATGAGTAATCAAATTACAAACAGAAATAACAGTTACTATGGTGCTTTCAAAGATAACGTCAGACCATGCAGCCTTGGTTCTATTATGGAAGGGCTTGCTTCAGTTTATTTTTGTGTTGAAAATAAACAGTTTAAAAGACTTATATTTAAATCGCTTTCAATCGGCAATCTGTTTTTAAGTAAAGTTCAGGTAAAAACAGGTGAACAAGCCGGCGGTTTACCAAATTCTGCAAACTGGGTAAAACCGGGCGTTACCCCAAACGCAAGCATAATAAGAATTGACAACGTTCAACACGTTGTTACCGGCTGGTTAAAATTCCAAAACATCCTGAAAATCACGGGCAATTACTAATTTTTATAGAATACAGTCTTATTTCTGCCGGAATTTTTTGCCTCATAAAGCGCTTCGTCGGTCTTTTGCAAAAATTCTTCTTTTGTTTTAAAGCTGTCGTTGTACTGACATGCACCAATACTTACCGTAATATCAACCGTCTTGTTTTCAAAAACGGGAGCAAGTGTTTCAACAGTTTTGCGAAATCTCTCAAGCGGTATACTTGCCTGATCAATATCTGTTTCAGTCAAGATAACAACAAATTCTTCTCCGCCAAAACGGAACACTGTATCTGTTTTTCTAAATGTCTGAAGCGCAGCATTCGCAATCTGTTTCAGCACATAATCACCGCACTGGTGTCCGTACGTGTCATTTACCGATTTAAAATAATCAATGTCAAACATAACCAGAGTAAGCTTGTTATTGTATCTTTGAGTTCTCAAAAATTCTTTTTCAAAACAATTTTCAAAATATCTTCTGTTGGAAAGCCCTGTAAGTTCATCCGTAATTGAAAGATATTTTGTTCTGGTATAGATATAATTTATCTGTTTAATTACTTCCAGTTTGTTTTCTTCGGGAACATCAAAATCTCTTATCAGGTTCTCAATATTTTGCTGAATTTCATCCAGCAATCCGTCGGGAATATTGAAAGATAAATCCGTATTTTCTACCATAAAGCTCCTCTTACGGTTATTTTATCATAAAATTAACTCTCTTGCCATAACATCGGCAAATAAAAAACAAAACTTTAATAATTTACAAATTTTTATTTACAAAAGTATACCTAATAAAAAGACTCTCTGTACGAGAGTCTTTTTAAGTTATTTTTTATTTTTCTTTTGAAGTTTCTCTAACTTTTTCAGCCTGACCATCGGTCATATCATCAACTTGTCTGGTTAGTTTCTTTTGAATATTATCCGGATTATATCTTTCATCAAGATATTCTATTTTTGCTTTTTTCTTTGCTGTTGTTGTCAGTTTATCAAGAGCATTAACCTGTTGTTGTGCGTTCAGATAATCTTTAATGCTATTTTTAACTTTTTTGTAAGGTGTTGTGCTCGCACTTTTTCTGTCCGTAACCATAATGATGTGGAAACCGTACTGTGTTTTTACAACATCAGTAACAGTATTTGGTTTAGCTGCAAATGCTGCCTGTGCAAATTCCGGAACCATTTTATCCTGAGCGAAGAATCCTAAATCTCCGCCTCTTTTTGCACTTCCTTCATCTGTTGAATATTTTTTTGCATAATCTGCAAACTTTGAAGAATCAGCTTTTAATTCTTTATCCAATTTGTTTGCAAGATCTTCTTTTTCTTTCATTTGTTTTTCAATTTTTGCTTTTAGTTCTTCAACTTTGACTTCTTTTTTGCCATTGTCGGTAAGTTCTAACTGCATTTGATAAGGGTTAGCACCAATTAAAATATGTGAAGCTCTGACCTGATCCGGATATTTAAACATATCTATGTGTTCATTATAGTATTTTTCGCAGTCAGCATCTGTTATCTTTGTTTTCTTAACGGAATCTGCAAGTTTTTTCATTTTAACCTGTGTTTGAACATCACGCTTAAACTGACTTACAGAAACATTATTTGCCTTCAATGTTTCTGTCAGACGATCTTTACCGCCCATCTGTTTAATAATATTTTTAAGTTCTTTTTCAACATCTTTGTTTGTAACTTTTATACCGCGTTTTTGTGCTTCCTGATTTAAAATTTCTTCTATTACAAGCTGATTAACAACCTGCTGTTCCATCATTAAATACAAAAATCCGTCTTTATTTGCCTTTAAATCACCCATTTTGCCCAAAGGTGAAGCATTTATACTCTTATCTATCATGCTTTCGTATTTCGCCTTGGGAATTGCCTTTCCATTAACTTTTATGATTGCATTTTGATCTTTTAAGCTGCAACCGGTAAAAAGAATAGCTGACAGAGCCAAAGTCGCGATTAATTTTGCTTTTTTCATTAATATCCCTCTTTCTTGTAATTTAATATTCGTGACTAACCTTAAATATATAATAAAACAAATCTGTCAAAATGTTAAATACTTCATCAAAATTTACATATGAAGTGTCCAAAATCAAGATAGATGTACCTTCTTGGCATGTTTTTGGAGCCGGAGTAAATTTTAGTTTTTTGGAAATATTATGCGGGAGTGCAGATTGTATTATATTCCATTCGGGCTTTGAAAACGGGGTGTAAATTCTGATTGAATTTTCAACTTCCCTTATTGCACCAATTTTTACTTCTGTCGCAGAAAGTCTGAGCCTTATAAGTTTTATAAGGTTTTCTACGCTTTCCGGAGGTTTTGCAAAACGGTCTTTCCATTCTTCTACAATATAATCCAGCTCGGTGGAAGATTTTACGTCTGCAAGTCTTTTATATTCAATCATTTTTTGGTCGGTTGAACCCACCCATTCATCCGGAATATAGGCTGTTACGTTGATATCAACAATGGTTGGTACTGCTTTATTCACCTTTTCTCCCTGAAGCTCGTGAACTGTTTCATCCAAAAGTTCACAATAGGTGTCAAACCCGACATTTACCATATGTCCGTGTTGTTTTGTACCCAAAATATTTCCGACGCCGCGAATTTCCACATCACGTAAGGCTATTTGGTAGCCGCTTCCGAGAGTGGTAAATTCTTTGATAGCTTTGAGTCTGTTTGTGGCATCCGTTGAAATTTCTTTGGATTTTTTGTAGAAACAGTAGCAATATGCCTGCCTTTGAGAACGCCCGACCCTTCCTCTTAGTTGGTATAACTGAGCCAGCCCGAATTTGTCAGCATCGTGAATAATCATTGTATTTGCATTCGGAATATCAATCCCATTTTCAATAATCGTTGTTGCGAGCAAAATATCGTATTCGTGATTTGAAAAATCCACTATTACTTCTTCAAGTTCTTTTTCATCCATTTGGCCGTGACCTACGGCAATTCGTGCATTTGGCACAATTTTTTGCAGTAAGGTTTTAAATTCTCTGATGGTTTCAACTCTGTTGTAAAGGTAAAAGACTTGTCCTTCTCTGTCCAATTCGTGTGTAATTGCGTTTTTAACCATATTTTCATTCCATTCACCGACATACGTTTTTATAGGAAGACGGTTTTTGGGCGGAGTGTTTATAACAGACATATCTTTTATGCCGGAAAGCGACATATACAGTGTTCTTGGAATAGGAGTTGCAGACATTGAGATAATATCTATATTTTCTTTCAGAGTTTTAAGTTTTTCTTTGTGGCGAACACCAAACCTGTGTTCTTCATCAATTACCATAAGCCCCAGGTCTTTGAATACAATATCGCTTTGTAAAAGTCTGTGGGTGCCTATTACGACATCACATTTGCCTGTTGCCAGATTTTTAATGGTTTCTTTTTGTTCTTTTTTGGTTCTGAAACGGGACAAAAGCTCAACATCAATACCAAAGGGCTTAAATCTTTCTGTAATTGTTTGATAGTGCTGAAGAGTAAGAATTGTCGTGGGAGCAACAACAGCAACTTGTTTACCGGAGGTAACGGCCTTAAATATGGCTCTCATTGCCACTTCCGTTTTTCCAAACCCGACATCGCCGCAAATGAGTCTGTCCATAGGTTGTTCAGATTCCATATCTGCTTTTACCTGAGAAATTGCCTTTAATTGATCCGGTGTTTCAACAAACTCAAAGGCTTCTTCCATTTCTATCTGCCAGTTTGTGTCGGGCAGGAATTGGATTCCCTGCTGCATTTTACGTCTTGCATAAAGTCGCAAAAGGTCATATGCAACAATTTCTACTTCTTTTTTAACTTTTGCCTTGGTGTTTTCCCAGTCACGACCTCCCATTTTGGAAAGTTTCGGCCTGATATTTCCGGAGCCTCTGTACCTGCAAAGAAGGTTTATCTGTTCTGCCGGTATGTGCAGCTTGTCTTTGTTTGCATATTCTATTGTCAGATAATCCTTTAGCTGACCGTCAATTTCCTGTTTGGAAAGCCCTTTGTATATACCAAGACCGTGAATTGTATGAACAACAAATTCTCCGGGTTTTATGTCGTTTATGTTTTCAATGTATTCGGGTTTTTCTTTAAAATAAGATTTTTTGGAGGTTGTAATCTCTTTTGAACGTTTATTAAACAGCTCTCTGTCAGTCATAACAATAGTTTTAAAATCGTCCAGAATACATCCGCTATGAACTATACTTTCCGAATATTCAACATCAAAAATATTCTGCTGAGCGAGAATTTCACCCACTCTGTCCGGATAATCCGTTGCAATAATAAACTTATAACCTTTGTGATCTTTTATAAATTCACAAATCAAATCAATATTAGCTTCAAAATTTCTCAATGGCTGGGAATTAAACTCAATAAGGTTTTCCATTTGACCGTCAATAAAATTATTCAACCCGATTTTGACAAAAGAAGATGATTTTCTCAAAAATTCTTCGTAGGTAAAATGGTTTTTCCCAAAAGAGCCTTTTTCATTTGGAATCAGAAGATTCAGTTTCAAACCTTCTTCAATTTGTTTGTTGAAATTTTCATCCAGAAATTCGTATTTTGAAAAGATTTCTGACGTTTCATCAAAAACAAGAATATAATTCTCAAAATAATCCAAAATGCTTACCAGATTGTCATTAAAAAGATTTTGGTAAACTTCAATTCCGTCGAAATAGCTTTCTTCCGGAATTTCATCTTCATCTTGCTGAAGATTCCTGACAATATCCTCTTTTCCCTCAAGGGTGAATTTATAAATCGGCAGAATATTTACTTCTTTAATTTTTTCAATAGATTTTTGAGTTTCATTGTTAAAATACCTTATATCAACAACTTCATCTCCCCACAATTCAATACGGACGGGGTTACTGTCCGGTGAAAAAATATCTGCAATATCTCCTCTTATACTAAATTCTGAAATATCATTGACCATAGTGGCTTTTTTATAACCGAGATTGACCAATTTTTGTGCAAGTTCTTTTAAATCAATACTGTCACCGATTCTGATTTTAAGTTTATTTTTACGGAAAAAATTGTCGTCAGGGAATTTTTCCAGGATAGCTTTCACAGGACAAATAACAATATCCGGCCGGGTTTGCAAAACTTTTATTTGTTCTGCATAATCATAAAGATTTGGGCATACCGTTTCATACATTGAAATATCCTGAAACGGCATAACAACAGCATCCAAACCGAAAATTGTCTGCATATCACTTTGATATTTCAGGGCAGACTGTTCTGTTGAGGTTATAAACAATATTTTTTTATTGGAATAAGCCCTCGTTTTATATGCTAAAAACAACCTTAAAACCGAAGTTAAACCCGTAACAGCAAAAGATTTTCCGCTTTTGACAAAAGTTCGGAAATCTTCATATGCAGGCGAAATGTAATCCTCGTTAATACTAAACATATAAGTCATTATATCATATAAAGTTATTGAATAAAAATTAAAAACATTTATCCCTTCCTTGACTTTTTGAAAAACGTCATTAAATACATGCAAAATGTCCTCCAAATATACGATTTTTGCCAAAAAAGTTGAGGAAAAATCAATATTAGTCGACAATATTAATAAAAACATGTAGAGGTAATGTAGAATGAGCATAAGACTAAGAGGCGGAATACAGTTTGATGACAGTGGTTTGACGGCATCAATACGTGCCATGCACCTTGATAGCGAACTTATCGGTATAAGTAATGAAAACATTGGCGGATTTGATAAGGTCGGATACCAAAGGAGAGAAGCCGTTGTATCTTCATTTGCCGAATTTTTGGGTGTACATGCTCTTTCTGTTACACGTGATGATAAAGTCGGTCGTATCGCCGTATCGGAAAACCCGTTAGATATTGCGCTTGCAAATAAAGGTTATTTCCAGACAAAAGACAAAAACGGCGTAAAATTAACCCGTGACGGACGTTTTCAGCTGGCAAAAGACGGTTCTTTGGTAACTTTGGAAAACGCACAGGTTCTTTCAAGTTCGGGAACTCCGATTGTTTTCCCATACATCCCGCAGGATTTGAAACAAATAAAAGTTGATAAGACCGGTAAAATATCAATGCTTGATGAAAATACCGGAAAAGTGAAGGTTATCGGTCATTTGGGCGTTGTTGATCATCAGGGTATCGCCGTTATGGAACCGAACGTAAAACAGGGCTATAACGAGTTTTCGAACGTATCATTGCAGGAAGAATTTTTGACAATGATGCCGGTAATCAAGAATTTTGATGCTAACAGACAGATGTTCATGCTCCAAAACTCTGTTTTGGGTAAGACAATATCTCAACTGAGTCAATAATAAAGAATTTTAGAGGTAGAAAAAATGTATAATTTACAAGGAATTATTTCAAAAGGTACAAATAACGCACTGGTTCAATTTGAACGTTTCGGTCAAATTGCAAATAATCTTGCAAACGTTCAGACAACAGGCTATAAAAATGTTTCTTTTGAACAAATATTGAAAGAGGACGGATATCTGACAGGATCTGTCAAAACAAATTATACACAAGGTTCAATCCGAATCACCTCTGATCCGTATGATGTAGCGATAGACGGTGCAGGCTATATTCCTGTAACCTCAGAAACCGGCGAAGTTCAATATACTCGTGACGGTGCTTTTAAACAGGGCAAAAACGGTTATCTGGTTACCCGTGACGGCTGGATAGTCGGTGAAGGTATTCAAATTCCAACAAACTGTTTTAAATTTGAAATCAAGAAAAACGGTGAAGTATTTGCCTATGACGAACGCGGGGACAAACCTAAAAAAATCGGTACAATTCCGCTTGTAAGATTTGATAATCCTGCAGGTATGGAAATGGCTGATATGAACCGTTTAAAACCGACAGATGAAGCCGGTGAAGCCAGACTTGTAAAAAATCATGACTGTTTCAGACAAAACAATTTGGAAATGTCAAACGTAAGTATTTATCGTTCTGCAACAGATATGTTACGTCTGAATGCGTCAATGCTTGCAAGTATGCAGATGCTGAAGTTGGCAGACAATATGTATAACAAAGCAATTAACATAAGGGAGGCATAGTAGGTAATGTTTACACCTTCAGATAGTTTCGGAAAAGTATCCTTGATGATGGATTTGATATCCCAAAGACAGAGAGCTCTGGGTTCAAACGTTGCCAACGTCGATACTCCGGGATATATTAGACAGGATATTGATTTTGGACAATATTTAAGTACAATGAATTCTCCGTTGGAAACAAAATTGTCAGCAAAACTTGGTCCTTCGGCAATTGCGATGGACAGATCCGAAGAACCGGTTAAGGCAGCTGATGAATTACTGAAAATGCAGGAAAACTCAATTTTGTATTCAATGGCAACAAGAAGAATGTCAAACATAATAACTGAGATGAAAACAGTTGTTAATGTGGGCAAATAGTTAAGGCAGGTGATATAAATGGGTATAATGGAATCAATTGATATAGGTGCAAAGGCACTGAAGGTTCACGGAAAAAGAATCGATATTCACGCAAAGAATATCGCAAACCTTGATACA
Organism: bacterium; assembly: GCA_017544545.1. Lineage (GTDB taxonomy): Bacteria > Cyanobacteriota > Vampirovibrionia > Gastranaerophilales > Gastranaerophilaceae > Zag111. The sequence goes on along the minus strand of JAFYDY010000023.1, from coordinate 337 downwards.
CCTAACTATATAAGAAAAATCCCTGTTTTGACAGCAGTTGATGACAACTCTTTCCACGGATTGATGAATACAATGAAGGAAGATGTCTTCGGTATCGGAACGCTACCCTATCTTCAGGGCGGAGTAGCATTTTCGGGTGTTGTAGAAGATCCTACACTGGGACAAAAAATATACAGACCCGGACACCCCGATGCTGATGAAAACGGCTATGTAAGGGCTTCCAACGTAAATGCTATGGTTGATATTGCAGATGCTTTGGTAGCACAAAGAGCTTATGAAGCTAACCTCGCACTTGTAAACATTACCAAATCAATGGCACAAAGAGCATTAGAGATTG
>JAFYDY010000022.1 GCA_017544545.1 bacterium | reverse complement strand
TTCCCTGATCCTGTTCGTGATTTGGATAAACCATTCTTGATGCCAATCGAAGATATCTTCTCTATCACAGGTCGTGGTACAGTTGCTACAGGCCGTGTAGAACGTGGTATCGTTAAAGTTGGTGACGAAGTTGAATTGGTTGGTTTAGGCGAAACTAAGAAAACCACAGTTACCGGTGTTGAAATGTTCAGAAAATCACTTGACCAAGGTCAAGCTGGTGACAACATTGGTGCTTTGCTTCGTGGTATTGATAAAACTGAAATTGAACGTGGTCAAGTTCTTGCTAAACCTGGTTCAATTCACCCACACACAAAATTCACAGCTAACGTTTACGTTTTGACAAAAGAAGAAGGTGGACGTCACACTCCATTCTTCCCTGGTTACAGACCACAATTCTACATCAGAACAACTGACGTTACCGGTTCAATCAAATTCGACGGTCAAATGGTAATGCCTGGTGATAACGTAGTTATGGAAGTTGAACTTATCGCTCCTGTAGCTATCGAACAAGGTATGAGATTTGCTATCCGTGAAGGTGGCAGAACCGTTGGTGCTGGTGTTGTTGACTCTATTAAAGAATAGTTTTAACAATATAAAACCATTAAAAAAAGACTTGATGTTATCATCAAGTCTTTTTTTGTACCTAATCTAATCCGTGAACCGAGAATTTGTTTCGTAAACCTAAGAAACTTCTTTAAAGCCTCAATCTTATCCTTTTTGGGATAGACTCTTTAAGCTAACAACACTTCAAGTAATTTTGCATTTGTTGCTGCTCGTCTTGTTGCAATCAAATACTTTTCCAAACTTGAACGTAACTCTTTAGCCTCAGTATCCAGATATGTTACTTCGTTGTCTAACATATCAACGTAATCTTTTACTGTAATCATTTCATAGTTTTTCATTTCTTTTCCCCATTTCTACCTTGATAAGAGAGCTATCCGAGCAGAGCATCAAGAATTTCGGCATTAGATGCTGCTCTTTGAGTATTTCTTACCTGACTTCTGTACATATAGGTTCTCAATGCTTCACGAATCAATTCTGAACGTGTACGATTTTCGTTAGACGCAACGTTGTCTATTTCGTCTAAAAATTTTTCGGGCATTGATATTAACACTCTTGCCATAATTATTCTCCTTTATTTTTCCCTTATGTATCCCCTTACATATATATAAAGTATTTCATCTGTAAAAAATTGCCATATAAAATTTAAGTAATATATATTCGTTACATATTGTAACAATAAACATTATTTCTATCTTAAACGCACTCACCATAAGATTTGTTAAGATACTGCAATTATAAGATATTTAGTGTATAATCAAAGTACGTTATGAGGTGGATATGGTAGCTATGGCATTGAGTAAAATTATTGATACGGCAAAAGAAGTTTTGGATATTGAAGCAAAGTCTATTTTGAGACTCAAAGACAATATTGGAGAAGACTTTGACAAAGCAATTGATATTCTGTACAACTGCAAAGGCAGAGTTATTGTAACAGGTATGGGGAAATCCGGCATCATAGGTAAAAAGATTGCGGCAACAATGTCTTCTACAGGAACTCCGACATATTTCCTTCACCCCGCAGAAAGTACCCACGGTGATTCCGGGGTAATTACCAGAAATGATGTCATCATAGCTATTTCAAACAGCGGCGAAACACAGGAATTGATGAACCTGCTCCCGCTGATTAAACGATTCGGATGCCCCTTGATTGGCATGACAGGAAATATCAATTCAACACTTGCAAAAACAAGCGATGTAACTCTTGATATTTCGGTTGAAAGAGAAGCTGACACTTTAGGGAAAGCCCCAACGGCAAGCACAACGGCCACACTGGCAATGGGTGATGCTTTGGCAGTTTGTCTAATGGAAGAAAAAGGTTTTACAAAAGAAGACTTCTTAATGTTTCATCCATCGGGAAAACTTGGTAAAGGTCTTACATACAAGGTAAAAGACCTTATGATAACCGGCGAAAGAATGCCGATTGTAAAAGATTCAGAATCCTTTACCGGCGTAATCAGAACAATCTCAGATTACAAGCTCGGTATGGCAATGATTGTAGATAATTCCGGAACGCTTACAGGTGTTTTGACAGACGGTGACATCAGAAGAACCATAATTAAACATAACGACACTTCAGGTCTTTCGGTTAAAGACGTTATGACAGCAAATCCAAAAAGAATAACCGAGGATGCATACGCAGCATCTGCCCTAAATCTTATGGAAAAATATTCTATCACTGCACTTGCCGTTGTAGATGATAAAAATACTCCTGTCGGGGTTATACACGTACACGATTTATTAAGAGCCGGAGTTGCATAATGGATTTAGAAAAAATTGCATCTAAAATAAAATTACTGGCTTTTGACGTTGATGGTGTTATGACAGACGGCAGCATAACTTATGACGAAAACGGGATTGAATATAAAACCTTTAATGCCAAAGACGGTCATGGGCTGGCTAAAATGGCAAAAAGCGGTTTTATAACTGCAATAATTACAGGCCGAAACAACGGTACTGTTGATAAAAGGGCAACTGATTTGAGAGTAACCGAAGTTTATCAGGGAGTAAAAAACAAACTGCCTATAATTGAAGCTATAATGCAAAAATACGGTTTGGACTTTTCACAGGTTGCATATATGGGCGATGATGAACCTGACCTTCAGATACTGGAAAGAGTTGCACTTCCTTCATGCCCGGCAGATGCCGTAAAAAGAGTTAAAGATATCTGCAAATTTGTTTCACAAAAAGAAGGCGGTCGAGGCGCAGTAAGAGAGCTTTGCGACCTGGTATATGATGCAGCAAAAGATAATATTTAAGATAAAGAGGGATTTATAATGTACGAAATTAAAACACAGGCATTTTTTTCCGCAGCACACCACCTTTTAAACTATGAAGGGGAATGCGAAAATCAGCACGGACATAATTGGATGGTAGAAGCTTTCGTTCGCGGAGAAGTTCTGAATCAAAGCAATATTCTAATAGATTACAAAGTGTTGAAAAAAGAGCTTAACGCCGTACTGGAAACGCTTGATCACAAAGACATAAATGAACTTCCTGATTTTAAGGGTGACAGTCCGTCCAGTGAAATGATTGCGGCATACATCTACGGAAAACTGAAGGAAAGAATAGTTCAACTCAGCAAAATTACCGTCTGGGAAACTCAAACGTCATGCTGTTCATATTTTGAGGAAGACTAGAGGTAATTTTAAATAATGGATTTAATACAAACAATATTGATGGGGATAGTACAGGGATTGAGTGAGTTTTTGCCGATTTCCAGTTCTGCACACCTTGTTTTCACCTCAAATTTTTATAAAGTTTTTAAAAACATACCTATAGCAGAACAATCCACTGAAGAAATTTTTCTGGATATAATGCTTCATCTCGGCACGCTGATTGCAGTCTTAATCTTTTTTAGAAAAGATGTTATTGAAATTTGCAAGGCACTATTACAGGGAATAAAAGAAAGAGACTTTTCACACTACAATGCAAAATTAGGTTTGTACATAATACTTGGCACAATCGTAACGATTATATTGGCGCTGCCATTAGAAAAAGTGGCAGGGCATCTTGTTTTTCACCCTGCAATCGTCGGATTGCTGCTTATAATAACGGGACTTGTCCTGTTCTTCAGCGAATACCTTTCCAAAAAACAATCTCAAAAAGAAGAGTTAGGGAAAAAAGAAGCCATTTTAATCGGCTTGGCACAAGGGATAGCCGTATTACCGGGATTTTCCCGCTCAGGTTGGACAATTGCAACCGGATTATTCACAGGATTGAACAGGCAAACTGCAGCCAGATATTCATTTTTGCTCAGTATCCCGATTATTTTGGGAGCATCTATGGTTTATCCTCTTATCAAAATTGATATTACGGAGGCTGCCGGCTACAATTGGACTGCAATAATTTTGGGAACAATATTTTCCGGAATTACCGGTTATTTATGTATTAAATATTTCATGAAATTTATTTCAAAATTTTCATTAAATATATTTGGCTGGTACTGCGTCGTAATGGGCATTTTCACCACTATATTTTTCAATATTTACAAGTAAAAATAAGAGTTAAGTGTTATTGTTAAAATTTGTAAATATAACCGAGAGCAAATAACAAAATAAAATCTTGACAAGTATTCTATCTATAGAAATGCGGAGTTATCATGATATTACCAATTAGGAACAATAATGGGAATAATTTATCGTTTAATGCAAAAAAGCAGGAGGAGCAGAGTGCCAATTATGATCATGATACATTGCTGAAAAATAATATCGTAACCCGCAGCAGAATTGGTATGGACAAGCTGACTAAGGCCTTTACGATTTATCCTGCAAAAGGTCTTGCCGGCAACAAGAATGCCAATTTTTATGAATTTTTAACCATGGGGAATGTGCCATATTTAATCGGCAGTATAACCCTTATGTCAATATTTAACTCCGCAAACAAGCATTTTGAACACTTTGCCGCATCAAAAGCTGCAAAACTAGGAAACAAGATGGCTCTCGGCGTCATATTATACGCCTTATTAAAATCACTTTCAAAAGCCTTTATAACATATCCCGTAAAAATGATAACCGGCATTGACACTGAACTTCCGTACGCCAAAATAAATTATTTATTACAGGAAAATCCGCAGGATTACAGCAATTTGACAAGTATTGAATACCATAAAGTCGGAGAAAGTGTTGATTTTCCAAGATGGGATCAGCTCTATGGCGACCCGACAAAAGGCGAAAAAGTAAACTGGCGTTATGATAAAATAGCAAAGAAAAACGGGCTTGGAGAAAATCTGAACGATTCGGATCAGGAAGTAAAACCTATATACAAAGAAGTTTTGGTAAAATCTAAATTCGCAAAAAGCATTTCCTCATTCCTGTGGGCAGCAACCGGTGTTGCATTAGCTTTTCAAAAGCCATGGGAAGATTATTTTAAAGTTGCAACTTTAAAATTCTGGAAATTTAATAAATTTAAACACTCCGTAAGAATATTGGGTGAAAGTCTGCGTGACAGTGTTAAGGAACTGTGGAAGGGTGATATCAATTCGCATTCAAAAATTGCACGTCATTCCGGCAAAATACTTGCAGGTACAGCGTTAGCAACAACAATTCTGGGTATTATCAATACCGTCCATTTAACTAAAAAACCCCAAAAACCATCCAAAGTACTTAACTCTGATAAAGAAAGTGTGGTGAATTAAATGAGAACAACAAATTTAATTCAATCATACATACAGGGCTACCCCACATCAAGCCAATATAACTCTGAAAAAGCCGTTAAAGATTTTGATGTAAATAAAGAACTAGCAAACAGAACCTTTATTAAGCCTTTGCCAAATAACGGCAAACTCATCAGACAAGGTATTTTTGATATTCCTTCATCAATTAAAAAAGATATTACCTATGACATAAAGGCTATTGGTCACGCAGCAAAAGGGGAAGCCAACGACCATGAACTCGGCAGAATTAATGACGTAGGGATGAGATTAGGTGGGTTGGCAATCGCTGCATATCTGTTTACAAAAAAACAGACTCCTATGACTAAAATATTTGAATTTATAGGTCTTGGCACATTTTTCGCATCAATGGATTTATGGCCGAAATTATTTATTCAGCTTCCGGCATATCTCATTCACGGAGTAAACGTTCGCCAACAATATGAAGACAGCTTTGGCAGGAAGAAGATGTTCTATCAGGATCATCAATTTATTCCGTGGGATCTTTATTCGGATAAGGAAATCAACAAGATTGGCGACAGACTAAATGTACCAAAAGATATTCCTAACCGCCGCGAATTTATACAAGAAAAAATGCGTAAAATAGCTCTGCAAAACAACACTTTATGGATGCTGACCGCAGGTTTTGCAACTCCGGTTATGAGTGCACTTATGTGCAATTTGCTGGAAGGTCCTGTCGAACGATATATGTCAAAATATAAGGAACAACAAGCTGAAAAACGCATAAGAAACTTCCCGGAAGAAGTTGCAAAAATACGCTTTGATAAAGAAGAAAAGCAACTTCAAGAAATTCTTAGAGCAAATGAAGGCAAAGCAATGACCTCAGAATTGGTGGATACATTGGGTAAAACTCTTACAAAAGACCTTGATTACATGATATCCCATGCAATTCTAAAAGATTTAAAAATAATGCTTCCGACAGATTCCCGTTACACCTTTGACGCTCAGGGTTTAGACAACGTAATTGATGCAATCAAAAAGACTTATGCTCCGCTCAAGTTGTCTGATTCCGAACTTTCAAAAGTTATTCCGGACAAAGAAGCTCTGGCTGAAGTTCTTAACAGTAAAGGCTTATTAAACAGTTCATTTAAAGATTTTTCGGAACATTCAAAAATTATTCAATCTCTGTTGGAAGAAAAAATAGATATAATTAAAGCAGAAAACCCGGATAGCCAACTTGCTAAAAAGCTTGAATTTTATCTCAATAAATTTATTCATCAGGATAAATTCGGTACAGATTCAGACTTATTCAAATCATTTAAACAAAAATCCGCAATAACATTAACACCCGAACTTTCAGGCAAGTTAACCACATTATCAAAAACTATAAACACCCTGAAGGCTAAACATAAAATATTACAAGACTACGCATTTTTAAAAGTCGGCCAAGCACCTGAAACTGCCCTGGCAGACTCGTGGAACGAAGTTTCAAAAGAAATCTTCAAGGCTATGAAATTCACGCCGCGCGAGATAAAAGACGGCAGAATCGACAGAGAAATTGCAGCAAAAATCTTTAGAGAAAAAATTGAAGCTATCGCTTCCGACAAGAGCGCCTATGATGAATTTATAGAAGTTGTAAAAAAAGGAATTATATCTCTCAACGATAGCATTTCCAAAGTTAATATGACAAAAGACCCGCAGACAAATACATACGCAAGTCTTGCAGAAGACACCTTTAATGAGGCCGCTTCCGTCTTCAAATCTTTGGGAATGAAATATTCTGAAATCTCCCTTGTAGGTTACGATAAAGAAGGCAAAACCTCCGCTAAGGCATTAATGGAAGAATTTGTAAGGAACAGAACTCTCGGAGTAAAAAGTTCATTCTACAGGCTGTTGAATATGCTTGACCTGTATCGCAGAATTGCGACCGTACAAAACGTTAATGGAGCTTTGAATTTCTATATGCCAAGAGAAATAAAAGAAGAGTGCGCAGAACTTGCAAAAGAGATTTCATTGGGCGCACACACTTCTGATTTTGCAGTAAAATTCTGGCAAAAGAGAAATCCGAAACCTAATACAACAGATTACTCACAGATAGAAGTTGAAGCAGGCAAGATAATAAACAAATACTTTGGTAAACTCCCGCCACACAAACTCGCAGAGTTATCAAATGACCGCGAGTACTTTAAGGCTGTAATGCAGCTGCTCTTCACCGAAAAAATACATCCGGATACGGCACATAGATTGAATGATTCCGGATTCTTAAACGATTTTGAAGAATACAGAAAAATGGCCCATAAAATTCTGGGTGGAGATCAATATTTCGCAAAACCACATCATCTGGTAGATTATGCGGCAACAGAAAGTACATCTCTGTTCAGATTCTTGCTTATGGGATCTTCTCCGGACGAAATGGTATTTAAATACTTTAACCAAACATTCAACAGCAAAAAATGGTTCTCAATGTTCGGAAAACTCGGCGGTATCATTGCCGGAGCAACTATACTGGCACAGTTCTTCTTCGGCAAAATGAAAACCCCGCAACAGAAACAGGAGGTGAAATAATATGCTTCCAATAACTTTATACAAACCCGAATATAACACAACGAACAGCAATCTAAATATCAAACAATGCCAATCCGGTTATACAAAGACCTCTCCGGTAAGTTTTGGAGAGAATTTACTAACCCAATATCTGAACAACGCAGCAGCTATTAATTCCGCATCAGTTAAAAAACCGGAAATGGCAAATACTGTTAATAACAAACCTTATAAAAATGATTTAAGGACAATGTTCCTGACAAACAGTGCAAAAATTCTTGCAATAATCCCGAGAACGTTTAATGCTAAGGATACAAACGGAAACGAATATATTGACGGGAATGAAGCTAACGGAACATTCCTTAACGCCATCGAAAGACTTGATGAAGTAAAAGCAGAGGGATTTAACACTCTCCACCTGCTTCCGATAAATCCTCCGGGAAAAAGTAATGCCATGGGAACTGCAGGTTCGGTATATGCACCGGAAGACTTGCTAAAAATAGATCCGATGTTGATTGACAAAAATGATCCGAGATCTGATAAAGAACAATTTAAAGCCTTTGTGGATGAATGTCACAAAAGAGGATTGCGAGTAATGGTTGATATGCCAAGCTGCGCATCTTATGATCTGTACCAAAACAAACCCGAGCTTATGGCTCATGAACGTAACGGTTTGGCTAAAACACCTCAGGGCTGGTACGATATCAGAATGTTTCAACCATGGGAAGACGAAGGGAAAAGAACCCTTAACCCCAAACTTCTGGAATATCACAGAGAATTTGTTGATATGATGATAGATGCCGGAGTTGACGGCATAAGAGCCGATGTTGCAAGAGCAAAACCGGTTGAATTTTGGGATATTATAATTCCGTATTCACACAAACGTGATCCTGAATTTGCATGGCTTGCAGAATCATATACATACGAAGATGCATCCCCTCAGGCAAATATGCCATATGACAGACCGGAAGATTCTTTGCGTGCAGGGTTTGATGCGTATTACGGACAATACCACATCTTCAACGAATGGAATACAGCAAAAGAACTCCACGATTATGTAATTGATAACCTGAATATGTCATATCGTGTTGAAAGAGGCAAATCTGTTATCGGCTCCTTTGCTACGCACGATGACATATCCCCGATGTGCCACGGCGGCACTATTTATTGCAATCTCATCTCAGGATTAGAAGTTACGCTTCCAATGATGAATCCGTACTTTGTAGACGGTTTCCAATCAGGTGACTGGTACGATTACAAATACAGAAATAGTTATAAAGAACAAACAGCTACTGATAATCATGAGATGACTGTTCACCAGAACAAGCTCGACATATTTAATCTTTCAAGAAAACCCGGCGGCGACAATCCGGAAATCGGCAAATTTATGACGGCTGCCCTGAAGTTGAGAGACAAATATGATGATGTCTTCAAAAGAGGCTCTTACATAGTTCTTGATAAGAAAGGGGATCCGCTGGATCAGGTAATTGCTTTTGCCCGTCACAGAAAAGGAAGAACTATCCTCGTTATTGCGAATAAAAACGTAAACAGACATAATAGCTGCAAAATATCTGTTCCGTCACTAAGCGCTTCGCAAAAACTTGAAAATCAACTTCCGTCATACGGAGAAGAAAGTAAATTCCAGGTATCTCAGGGTGAAATTGCAGTGGATCTCGGACCGGGAAGAATACACGTATTTGAAATAGATACACCATACATTCAGTCATATACAAAGAAAGTATATAAACAGCATTAAGAGAGAAGGCCCGTAGAATAAAATCTCGGGTCTTTTCTTTTATTTATCAGAGATATATCCGTTTATGGCAGAATACGCCGCAACATATGGTGATGATAAATAAATATAACCCTTGGTATTGCCAAGACGTCCCTGAAAATTTCTGTTTTGCGTTGTCAGGCAAACTTCATCATCTGCCAAAATTCCGGCATGAATACCGACACAAGGTCCGCACCCCGGAGGCAGTATCGTTGCATTGGCATCTATAAATGTTTCCAGCAAACCTTCCTTTAAAGCCTGCTTGTAGATTTCTCTTGATGCCGGGCAAATGAGCATTCTCACACCCTCTTTTACTTTTTTACCTTTGAGAATATTTGCAACAGTCCTCATATCTTCAATTCTGCCGTTTGTACAGGTTCCTACATAGACCTGATCAACTTTTACATCATTAAGGTCTTTTGCGAGTTTTGTATTATCAACCGTATGTGGACACGAAACCGTATGCTCAATAGTTGAAGCATCAATCTCGATAATTCTTTCATATACAGCATCCTCATCCGGTGCAATATACTGATACTTATCCCCTCTGCCGCGGGAGATTAAATATTCTTTTGTCTTGTCATCCGGAACAAACAAGCCGCACTTTGCACCTGCTTCAACTGCCATATTAGCGAGGGTGAAACGTTCTGCCATGCACATATTGTCAATCGTTTCCCCGCAAAATTCCAAAGCCTTATATGTTGCACCGTCTGCACCAATCATTCCTATAAGATGAAGCATTAAATCTTTTGAACATATACCTTCTTTGAATTTACCGTTTACAAGGATTTTAAAGGTTGGCGGCACTTTTAACCAGGTTTTGCCTAATGCCATTGCTACAGCAACATCAGTAGAGCCCATACCTGTTGCAAAAGCTCCCAGTGCGCCTGATGTACAAGTATGAGAATCGGCACCGACTAATATTTCTACCGGATTAACGAAGGTTTCAACCAATCGTTGATGACAAACCCCTGAACCCACTTCTGATAACACCGCACCATACTCTTTGGCAAAATCACGCAGTGTCGTGTGCATATTAGATAATTCCTTTTTGGGACTCGGAGATGCATGGTCTATAAATAATATCGTCCTTTCAGGGTTGTTTAATTTATCCTTACCAAGTTTTTTAAATTCCTGAACTGTCAATGGACCTGTTCCATCCTGCACTGCACAAACATCAACCCTTGCAATAACAAGTTCACCGGCCCTTACGCTATGATCTGTGTGCTTTGATATTATTTTTTCAACTAAAGTTTGTCCCATGATTTTACCTCTCTTTGTAACAATTGTAGCATGAAATTGATTGACACAATATATTGTTTGTGTTACATTTAGCATTGTCAGAAGTAAAAGTTCGAATACGATTTCCAAATAGCTGAAAATAGCTTGATTTTTGGCGTATTCACAAAAATAAGGCATACCCAAGGCCAAAAGAAGATTACAAAGAATTTTTAAACTACAAGAAAGGTAAAAAAATCGATGGAAAACAATGAAGAATTAAATGTAACTGAAGTTACCGAAGCTGCTGAAGCTGTTGAAGAAGTAAAAGCAGAAGCTCCGGAAGTTTCAGAAGAAAAACCTGCACGTTCCAGAAAAGGTCGCGGCAGAAAACAAAAAATTGAAACAACAGAAGAAAAACCACAATCTGAATGGACTGAAACAGTTGTTCAAATCAGCCGTGTAACAAAAGTTGTTAAGGGTGGTAAGAAATTAAGTTTCAGAGCAATCGTTATTGTCGGAAACAAAAAAGGTCAGGTTGGTATCGGTTGCGCTAAGGCATCTGAAGTTATTATCGCTATTCAAAAAGCTATTGCTGACGGCCGTAAAAACGTTATCAACGTTCCTATTTTCAAAACAACTATTCCTCACCCGATTACAGGTAAATCCGGTGCAGGTGCAGTTATGTTAAGACCGGCTTCAGAAGGTACAGGTATTATTGCAGGTGGTGCTGTTCGTTCAGTATTGGAACTTGCTGGTATTGAAAATATTCTTTCAAAATCTTTAGGTTCAAAATCACCTCTTAATGCAGCTAACGCAACTATCGCAGCATTAAAAGCATTGACACCGTTCAACGATGTTGCTAAAAAACGTGGTTTGACAATGTCTGAATTATTAAACTAATTTCAGAATCTGGTAGATAACAAATATAAAGGAATATAAAAATGGCAAATAAAAAATCAAATATGATAAAAATTAAACTTGTAAGAAGTTTAATCGGAACCTCCGAAACACAACGTAAAGTTGTAAGAGGATTAGGTCTTACAAAGAAGGACCAGGTAGTTGAACACGCTGAATCAGCTACAATTATGGGTATGGTTAACAAAGTTTCACATTTAGTTGAAGTTGTTAAGTAATAAATTGCCCTAATAGCAGAAAAATTATAGAGTAAAAGAAAGAAGGAAAAATATTATGGCAAAAACAGTTATAAAATTAGAAGACTTAAGACCTGCAGAAGGTTCTACTTCTAAAATTAAAAGAGTAGGACGCGGACGTTCATCAGGACGTGGTAAAACTTCATGCCGCGGCCACAACGGTGAAGGTCAAAGATCAGGCAACGCAAGTAAAAGAGGTTTTGAAGGCGGACAAATGCCGGCATACAGAAGACTTCCTAAATTGAAAGGCTTCCAAGTATATTCAAAAGATAACTATGCACAAATCAATGTTGGCAGACTTGATGCTTTAAAACTTAAAGAAGTATCTTTGGATTCATTGAAAAAAGTTATGACTATTCACCCGACATGCGTTGGCTTGAGAGTTTTGGGCAACGGTGAATTAAAGTCAGCTTTAACAGTAAAAGCAACATATGTTACACCATCAGCAAAAGAAAAAATTGAAGCAGCAGGCGGAAAGGTTGAGATAGTATAATGGCACAAGGTATTAAAGCACCTACAACTGAAGATCTGATGTCTATGTGGAATGCTTCAGGATTGAAGCAGAAAATCATTTTCACATTAGCAATGATTGCGATATGGCGTTTCGGCGTACAGATACCGTTATACGGAATCAATGCCGATGTATTTGCCACTCAGGTGCTTGGTAACGGAAACAACCTCATAGGCTTCCTTGATTTATTTACAGGGGGCGCATTAGGTACTGTTTCTATTCTGGCACTTGGTATCGGTCCATTCATCACATCTTCAATTATTGTTCAGCTCGTTTCTGTAGTTATTCCTGCACTGGAAAAACTTCAAAAAGAAGAGGGCGAAGCAGGGAGAAGAAAACTGTCGCAATATACCAGAATATTTACGGTAGTTTTGGCAGTCTTCCAATCATTTATATTTATGTTGTACTTACATCATTTGCCGGGAGCAATTAATCCGGGCATCAATTCCATTTCGTTCTATGTAAGTTCAATAATTACACTAACAGCCGGTGCTGTTCTTGTAATGTGGTTGTCCGAACTGATTACCGAAAACGGTATCGGTAACGGCGGTTCTTTAATCATCTTTTGCGGTATCTTGTCAGGTATCCCTATATATGCACAAAGAACTGCCCAGATTATTCACTCAAATACAAGAATGCAGCTTGGTTTAATGATGTTGTTAGCAATATTTTTCCTCGCAATGATTCTTATTGTAATCATGCAGGAAGCTGTAAGAAAGGTTATTATCGTTAATCCCAAAAGACAAATCGGTAACAAAGTTTATGGCGGGATGAATTCATTTATTCCGTTCAAACTTAACCCGGGCGGCGTTATGCCTATCATCTTCGCAATTGCAATATTGTTGTTCCCATCAACGATTATTGCCCTTGTCGGAAACGCTGATATCAAATCCATGGCAGTTAAAAACTTTGTTATGTCGCTCAATCACTGGCTGAGTCCGAGCGGATTAACATATTATCTTATTTATGTCGGTTTGATTATTGCATTGACATTCTTCTATGCATCAATTATGCCGAATATGCAGCCAAAAGATATTGCAGATAACCTGAAGAAATACGGATCTTCAATCCCCGGTATTAAACCAGGACGTCCGACAGCAGAAGCTTTGGATAAGATTCTTACCAAAACTACATTCATCGGCGCTATGGGATTGGGTGTTGTAGCTTTGATTCCGTCTTTCGCAAGTTATGCAACACGTATTGAAACACTGCAAGGTATCGGTGCTACATCATTAATTATTATGGTCGGTGTTGCTCTTGATTTGATAAATCAAGTTAAGACACACCTTCTTGCAAGAAATTATGAATCCTTCCTGAAGGATATGTAGTTTCGGATAATATAAAAAAACGGCGGAAACAAATTCCGTCGTTTTTTATTGTTCTAATTGAGCAAATATTATTCCGTCTTTATATTCTGTTATTTTTACCTTGCACAAAGTATTAAATAAATCTTTTCGGTCTGAGACAATTTGTACAGAAAGATAATTTCCGGTCAATCCTTTCAGGTTTCCCGTATGCTTATCGGGATGTTTTTCTATCAGGACTTCATGAGTTTTACCAATATTTCTGTTTACAAAATCATCATATTTGTCCCTTGATATTGCCTTTATTATATCTGCTCTTTTGTTTTTAATATCGTCTGCCACCTGATCCGGCAGCTGTGCACCAACTGTTCCGGCACGCATAGAATACGGAAAAGTATGTATTCGGGTCAGACCGGATTTTGTGAGATTTTGAACTGTGGTATTAAAATCTTCATCTGTTTCCCCTGCAAAACCGGCTATTATATCACTGCCCAGAAACGGCAAATCAAACCTTTTATTAATATCATCAATCTGTTTTAAATAATCTTCCGTCTTGTAAAATCTATTCATTGAGCGCAAAGTTTTATCATTTGCAGATTGCAAAGAAAGATGAAAATGAGGACAGAATTTCTTGGAATTTTGCAAAAAATCAAGGAGTTCATCGTTGATTTCCGTCGGATTAAGAGAGCCTAAGCGATAGCGTTGAATTGTTGTTTTAGCTTCTATTTCCCGCAGTAAATCCAACATCGTCAGACCTATATCTTTTCCCCACTGACCGATATGAATCCCAGTCAATACGACTTCTTTAAACCCATGCTGAGAAAACCTGTTAATTTGCCTGATAACAAAATCAACCGAGGCACTTCTACTTTTCCCGCGGGCTTTCCATATGATACAATACGCACACCTGTTATCACATCCATCCTGAATTTTCAGACTTGCCCTTGTTTTAGAGGTATCAAAAAGCTCTACTTCATTGAATTTATCCAAAGTCATCAAATCTTTTACATCTGATTTTGAATCGGATGAAAGAGCTTCGTACAGATGTAATTTTTCATCGTTTCCAAAAACATAGTCCACAAAATCATACTTTAGTAAATTTTCTTTCTCAAGCTGTGCAAAACAACCGGTTACAAGGACTTTTACATTAGGATTCTTATGTTTTGCAGCTCTCAGCATATAAAGAGCTTCGTTGTCACTTTTGTGAGTAACGCTGCACGAATTAAGAATGTATAAATCAGCCTCACGAATATCTGTAACCTTATTAAATCCGTTTTTCACCAGATTTTCTTCTATTACCGAACTTTCAAACTGATTTGCTTTACAACCCATTGTATGAATGTAAAAATTTTTCATAATTAATATGATATAACAAAAATTGTAAATATTTATGTATTTAAACTTCACAAATAGCAAAAAATTTTACTAATTGTTTTTATATGATGTATAATAGAAGTGTGAAAGGTGAAGGTAAAATATGCAAGTAAATGCAGTTAAAACAAATGCTACTGATTTTGGGAATTACGGACAATACAAAAGGGATAGAATAGAAGCATTTGCTCTTGCTGATGATCAAACTTTAAGACAAATGTCAAGAGTTGCGGCATCTCAGCAAATTAATGATAAAAAACATCAGAGAATATCAAATGCTCTTTGGTGCTCATTACCGATTGCAGCAGGTTTCGCTAAAATCGTATCAAATCCCGGAGTTATCGGTCGTATTCCGAAATTAAAATTATTTACAAGAGAAGCAGCCATCTGGGCAGGAACATTCGCTGTTATTGATGCGACATGGGCTCTTGCAAAA
The DNA here is from genome assembly GCA_017544545.1 of bacterium. Lineage (GTDB taxonomy): Bacteria > Cyanobacteriota > Vampirovibrionia > Gastranaerophilales > Gastranaerophilaceae > Zag111. Next base: position 10,694 of record JAFYDY010000022.1, on the reverse strand, counting down.
GGCTTAAGCCACAAAAGTGAAGCTGTCAGCAACTTTAATGAAAAACATCCGGTAGCATCAACAATATTGACACTTGGCGCAACTGTTGCAGCATTGTTTGCAGCCAATAAAGGTGCCAACTGGTTAATCGGAAAATACGGCAAAAATGTTGTTAATTTCCTTAAATCACATAATGTTGATAAGTTTATAAAAGAAAATAAAGTTATTACAAATGTGATGTCAACAGTTAGAAAAGCTCCATCAGCTTTAAAAGAATTAACAAAAGGTCTGATTAGCTGGAGCCCGCTTATACTTGTAGCTACAAGTATCGGCCATACATTTAGCCACGAAAAAGCAAGAGCTGTTGCAGAAGTAAATAATTATGAAACGCTAAAAGCAAGTCAAAACAGAGCAAGAGAAATCTTAGCCGAACGCAACGAAATTACAGAAGGACTTGACGGCGAATAAAAGTTTCTTAATATAAATTTAAAAAATCCACTTATATTAAATTAAGTGGATTTTTTATTCTATAATAATACTCATATGAAAGCTGTCATATTAGGAAAAGGGTTAATGCTCGCCAATATTATACTGGGAGCCGTTGATGCCGGAATAAAAATTTCCGGAGTACTTCGCTACGAAAAAACAACCGGAAACCAAGTTATTCAAAAGCTGAAAGATATCTTTAATCCGGATTACGATTATACCCTGATAAAAAGATATAACATTAAACAACTTAATTTTAAATCTGCAAACTCAAAGGCCTTCAGAGATTATTTAATTAGGGAAAATATTGACATAATTTTTGTCGGGACATGGAAAGAAAAACTTGAAAAACCGACATTCGACATTCCGTCAATCGGAACAATTAACGTTCATCCTTCCATTTTACCGAAATATAGAGGTCCAAATCCATATATTCAGGCAATTTTACACGGCGAAAAACATTCCGGCGTAACACTTCATCTGATTGATAAAGGATACGATACCGGCGCCATATTATCACAGGAAAAAGTTGAAATATACCCAAAAGACACCTCAAAGGAATTGAAAGAACGAACTGTTATTACAGCAAGAAAACTTGTTTGTGAATTTCTGAGCGATCTGAATACAAAAATTGTAACACCGATTTCCCAAAGCGAGAAAAATGCAACCTACTTTAAAAATATAACAGGAGAAGAAAAGATGCTTGATTTTGCCAATCAAACATCTAACGAAATTTCAAGAACAATACGGGCGCTTCATCCGTTCTTGCCGACATACATAACATACGGGAAAAAGTTTTTTATAGTAGATCCGTATAATTTTGAAATTTTAAATGACACACTAACAGACAAGCATCCAAACGATATAATTGACAAAAACCCTGCAGATAAATCTGTAACGATAATCTGTAAAGACCGCAAAGCAATTTGTTTTAAGAGATTAAAACTATACAGTGCAAGACTTCTTACCAAATGGTTTATTAAAAATTTTATAAAAATAAGTGGCTAGTCTTTTGAATATTTACCGGCTCCGCGATCAAGCATTACCATCAAAATAGAAATATCTGCCGGCTTTACGCCTCCGATACGGGATGCTTGCGCAAGTGTTTTTGGTCTGATTTTGTTTAATTTTTCTTTTGTTTCAGACGAAATATGCTCAATTTTTGAATAATCAATATTGTCAGGGATAACGAATTTTTCAAGCTTGCCCGCATTGTCAACCTGTTCTTCCTGCCGTTTTATATATCCCTCATATTTTATCAAAACCTCAACCTGTTCATAAACTTCTTTAGGAATATTGAGTTCTGAGGTTGAACTGTCAAGTTCCTTCAGAATTTTGTAAGTAATATTCGGGCGTTTTAAAATTTCCGCCGCTCTCATTCCTCTTTCAATGTGCTCACCATATTTTGAAAGGATAGCATTAACTTCTTCTGATGCCGGAATTTTCAAACTTTCAAGACGGGATGTTTCTTCGGCAATCATTTTCATTTTATTATTAAATCTTTCAAACTGATTATCGTCAATAAGCCCTATTTTATGGCCAATTGGAGTCAATCTTTCATCCGCATTATCCTGTCTTAAAAGCAATCTGTATTCCGAACGTGATGTCAGCATTCTATACGGATCCTGAATATCTTTTGTCACCAAATCATCAATTAAAGTTCCGGTATAAGACGAACTGCGTGACAGTTCAAGCATTTCAGAGCCGTTAAGATAATTATATGCATTAATACCTGCAATCAGCCCTTGTGCAGCAGCTTCTTCATACCCGCTTGTACCGTTGATTTGTCCTCCGAAGAACAATCCTTTTATCTTTTTTGACATCAGAGAATGTGTTGTCTGAATAGCGGGCACATAATCGTATTCAACAGCATACGCAGGTTTTACTATATGAGCTTTTTCCAACCCCGGCAGACTTCTTATCATTTTTACCTGCACGTCGGCCGGCAAACTTGTTGAAAAACCCTGAATATAAGTTTCATAAGTACCCAGTCCCTCCGGCTCAATAAATATATGATGTGAAGGATTAGACGCAAATCTTACAATTTTGTCTTCAATAGAAGGGCAATAACGAGGTCCGACACCATGGATTAAGCCCTGATACATAGGGGATTTATCAAGATTTGCACGAATAATATTGTGTGTTTCTTCTGTTGTTCTCGTAAGATAACAAGGATATGTCGGCCTTACCGGACGATTTGGTTTAAATGAGAAGAAGCACAATTCTTCATCTCCCGGCTGAATTTCCATTTTAGAATAATCAATAGTTCTTTTATCAACTCTTGCAGGAGTTCCTGTTTTTAATTTCTTTGTAACTATTCCAAGCTTATTTAAAGACTCAGAAAGCCCGATTGCAGCCTTCTCTCCCAGTCTGCCAGCACTATACGAACGAAGCCCTACAAAGATTTTCCCCTCTAACGAGGTACCTGTTGTTAAAACTACTGCACGTGCTCTATATTCAATTCCAAACTCATCAACTGCACCTGTTATAATATTATCTTCAACCAGCAGTTCGGTTATACAACACTGTTTTAAATAGATATTTTCATTGCTTTCTATCAAATTACGCATATAACGGGAATACTCAGCCTTGTCAGACTGAGCTCTCAAGGCTCTTACCGCCGGTCCTTTGGATGAATTCAGTGTCTTCATCTGCAAATATGTTGCATCCGTAACTTCTCCCATAACGCCGCCCAAAGCATCGATTTCTCGTACCAGTGTGGACTTTGCAGGGCCTCCTACGGCAGGATTACACGGCTGGAGTGCAATATTTTCAACATTGAGGGTACACAACAAAACCTTAACGCCCAATTTGGCACACGCCAACGCTGCCTCACAACCTGCGTGACCGGCACCGACTACTATTACATCGAAAGAGTTATCTAAGTAATTCATAGCCATATTATATGGCAAACATAATTTTATCTAAAGACAACACAATATATTACGCCTCCATCATTAAGCGTAACATTAACACTAAAAACAACTCATTCTCCACTCTCTTGTCAAAAAACGAAATTTTTGATTTTGCTCCTCTTTGGATTATTCTGCTGTTAATTCTTCCCAAATACTTGGTACAACAATTAATGCAGTGTAGACAATAAATCCAAACAAGATTAAATTGATTGCCATGATAACCTCCTTGGGTTACATGTATATTAATCCCGTTTTTTGACGTAAAATAACAATAAATACTGCAAAAGAAGGAAAACTTTACAAAAGTTAATATAAATTACGTACATGAAAAACTACACACAGAAGGATATAAAAACACTATTTTCAGGGCTTTGCTGCTCTCGTTGTAAAAACGAATTTTCAAAAGATTCAATTGAAATTCTGGAGAGGGATTGCGATATTATGCGTTGTCGTCTATCATGTGCCAAATGCGGAAAAGATTTTGGAGAAATATTATTTAATTTTAACCGCAAAGCATCTGCTCATACTCCTCTTGAAATAATAGAAGGACCGGAGCCAATATCTTATGACGATGTAATTGATGCACACGAATTTATAAAAAAGATGAAGTAGTAACCTTTGTGATATAATCAGATTAGTAATAGCCGAAGAGGAAATAAAAATGCTAAGAACAGGAATTGTAGGATTACCAAACGTAGGAAAATCAACATTGTTTAATGCTCTGACAAGTGCGAGAAACGCTCAGAGTGCAAATTATCCGTTTTGTACTATTGAGCCAAACATTGGAGTGGTTGATGTTCCCGATGAAAGATTACCGATTCTTGCAAAATTGTGTAAGACCGATGTAATTATTCCGACGGCAATAGAATTTGTTGATATTGCAGGACTTGTTAAAGGTGCAAGCAAAGGGGAAGGTTTGGGCAATCAATTCTTGCAAAACATCAGAGAAGTTGATGCAATTATTCAGGTTGTAAGATGTTTTGATGATGAAAACACAATTCACGTTGCAGGGAAGGTTGATCCTATTTCCGATATCGAAACAATAAATACCGAACTCGCGCTGGCTGACATGGCATCCATTGAACGCCGCCAAGCCCGTATTGCAAAAACCGTTAAAGGCGGAGATAAAGCGGCAGTGTTGGAAGATAAAGTTTTGACAAGATTAACCGAACTTCTTTCAGACTGTACATTTATTGATATCAACAAACATTTTGAAGGAGATGAAATTCCGGTTGTTAAACAGTTGAATCTTTTATCTACAAAACCGGTTATTTATTGTGCTAATGTTTCTGAATTTGACCTGAAAAACGGCAACGATTACACAAAGAAAGTTGAAGAATATGCAAAAGCACACGATGCAGAAATGGTTATTATAACGGCAAAGATTGAAGAAGAACTTGCTGATTTAGGGAAAGAAGAAGCTGAGGAATACTTAAAAGAACTCGGCATTGAAGACAGCGGCATAAATCGTATGATTAAATCTGTATACAATTTACTAAAACTGAGAACCTTTATAACAGCAGGAGAAAAGGAAGTCCGCGCATGGACAATTACGGCAGGAACAAAAGCACCTCAGGCTGCAGGCGTTATACACACAGATTTTGAAAAAGGTTTTATCAGAGCCGAGATTACACCCTGCAAAGATTTTATAGAGCTTGGTTCATACAATGCTTGCAAAGAAAAAGGTGTAACCCGTCTTGAAGGCAAAGATTATGAAGTACAGGACGGAGATCTTGTACACTTTAGATTTGCCGTATAAACCTTATTTTATAAGAGCTAATTTTTTACCCTTTTCACAATTTTTATCAGCATAAGTGTTTGCAACAACGCTTGCGGACGGTTTCACCATGCAGCTGCCGGTAAACGTCATTGGAACGCCGCCTTCAGGAACGTGGTACAAGATTAGTGTTGTATCATGCAACGGAATAGGGACATCTTTACCGTCAATATGTCTTACTATGAAATATCTGCCATTATCAACACGCGTATAATATATATCTTTTTCATTATTGGCATTTACAAATTTAAGTCCTTCTCTCAAGCCGGAAACACCAACGTTACCATTTGGATCATCAAGATACAATTTATCAAGATAAATATTATTTTGACTGTAATTTGACCTGAAATCATTATGCAAACCGGTCGGATTGATAACAGATATTGCCATTCTGCCGTCTGTACTTTGTCTCAAGATTGAAGATATAGCTTCACCAGTTTGAGAATAGCTCAGCGGCAGGGTGTGAATTGACCCGTTGTTTAAAGCGTTGCATTTCGGATTTTTACGGACTTTCATAACATCGTCCAGATATTTGTTATATTTTTTCAGGAAATCTTTGTATTTCGGACTGCCTTCGGAGAGCCATTCGTCGTGATTTCTCTGGCGGCATTGTACAAACATATTTTTAGTTTTTGTATCATAGCCTGTTGTACCTGCGTCATCACCGTCAAACAAAGTCGGTAATCCCGGGATTGCAACCAACAACTTCATTATTCCAAGGAGTTTTGTAAGTGCCGGAGTCATTATCGCTTCAAATACTTCATTCTCATATTTTTCATCAAAACCAGCCGGTAATGACAAACCATATTCGGATTTTGCCTGTTTCAATACCATTGATACCGCAACATCAATCGGTTTTATACCAAACGCATCGGCATCAAACGATTCTCCTTTATATACTCCGTTTGCCAAATCGGTAATCGCTTTACTAATCGGGATAAACACGTTATTAAATTGATCATCCGAACCAAATTTATCCGGATATTTATTTCTGTAATCATTTAACACATTGATAAATGCCGGTCTGATTGCATCTGCCATAGCTACTGCTTTTGGAGACACCCTTGAAAAATCATACCTATTTACTTCGTTATCAGAAATATAATCAAGGTATTTGTCATTTATAACCTGATATGCCTTACGTCTGTATTCAAACTCTTTTGCATTGCCATTATCCATTAAATCAGTATAGAAAAGTCCCATATCAAGAGCCAGACAATGAAGCGCTCTAGGTTTATCGTGGTTGCCGATAAATGTATATGCATAACGGACGGAATCCAAAGAGCCCATTTTTACATATTCCATCATTTTGTCAAAGACTTTTCTTTCCAAATCTTTTGGATTGTCAAAGGTTTCTCCTGTTTCAAAATCAGCTCCGAACATCTTTGACAAATCTCTGAACCAATGTGAATATTCTGCAATAGATGTTATCCCTGATTCTCTCAGGAATTTCTGAACGGCATGATCTTTTACATTGTTATATTTTGAGGTATATCCGCCCATACCTTTTTCATGTAATTCTTCTTTATTTGTAACTTCCGCAACCAAATAGGAATTAGGATTTTCTGCTAATACGCCTTCAGCAAAATTCTTCCAAAAATCAGTAATTGACTGCCAAGTATATTCAAAATTTGTATTATTGTTTCTTAAAGCTTCAACATCAGCTATATCTTTTGTTGCATCTATTCTCCAGTCAAGACCTGACTGAGTTTTGTCTATAATCAAATCTGCCAGCTGAAAACTTGCCAGATTGGTATCCTTCAGAGAGGTTACAAGACCTTTTACAAGGGCATCTTCGGAGGATGCGCTGAGCTCTGACATTCCCTTTTTAATTTTGCCAAGGAGCATCCTTGCCTCATCAGTCGGAGAAGCAGGGTCCGTAATTCCGACAGACTGCAAAGAAACGGTTTTGAGTTTATTATAATCGTATGAAATTTCTCCGTTGAATTTGTCTACCGTAACATCTGCATTCGGAACTAATGATTTAATTAGAGCATATTTTGCAATTTCGGAAGTCAAAATCGGCAGCACATATTGGCCATATTCCGTTACTTCGCCACCCTCGAACAGTTTACTATTTTGGGGCAGGGCAGAATCAACTTTCCCAAGTACATCTTGTGCAAATTTATACATTTCATCCGTATAAATTTTATCCATTGCTTTATATGTTTTCTCATATTCCGGCTGTAAATTTTTATTGCCGGAGCTGAACACATCATAGCGAGACAAGCCTATTTCAGATTTTGTCACTGCCCTTTTGGAAACTAAAGGAGATGCCAATACTGAAACAATATTATCTCCGAATTCGCAGGCATCAAGAGGATAATCCATAAGCCCTGCAAGAATTTGAGATTTTTTATCGCCGTCCATTAGTTTACGTTTATTGTTATAAAATCCTGATAAAACATTTTCAACTTCATTTTTGGAAACTTCAGCCTTCACTGATTTAGGGAATACTTCATTATTCGCCATTCTTTCTATTTGATGATATACAAGTGAAGGATTTTCAGGATCTACCTTTTTAAGATTTTGAGCAATATACATTCTCAAGATATCATCCGTCTTACGTGTCCAGAATTTACCGGAAGTTACAACGTAATCCTGAACCTGATAATTTCCGCGTAAAATTTTGCGTTTTTCTTCCTTGCGTTCCGTTTCCGGAAGGTTCTTCAGGTACAGAGAATCGGCGTTTGAATACACAAAATTCAATTTGGCAATATCCGGATTGGCATCCCATGTTTCAAAGCCTGATTCGTGTTTACCGTCTACGCTGAAAAATTCGTTTTTGGACAAGATTCTTGCAGCTTCATAACTGCCAAGTCTTACATATTCATGACGGGGAAGACGTCTGTTATATTCATTTAAATGTTTTATATTAGTATTATAAGCTTCCGGATCTATTTCAAAAGAATACGGGAATACCGAATCATTATGAGAATGCAGACTGTACACATTTCCCGTACTCATTTTTGAATAAGTTCTTATACGTTTTGTCGTGTCACTACTCTCTTCCGGAGTAACCAGTCGTGTATCAAAAAATTGAATATATGTCGGTTTTGTTTTGTCATAATTGTGGTTTTTACCTATAGAAATATGACCGTTATGTTCCTGAATATACGTGTATGGGGAATTAACAATTTTGTGGGAAATATGTTCTTTATTTTTTGCAAAAACCCCCAAAGATAACGGTCCGTCATTGATGCTTGATGCTCTGAACCAGTTTATATACGGGGAATCATCACCCCATTTCAAAACATGCGTGAAATGAACGCCGTTAAGCCCTTCGTTTACAAACGCACCGTCTGATACAAAATTCAAGCCGTGAGCAAACATCTTTCTTTGGAAAGAAGCATAATTATTTATATTTCCAAGAGAACTTGCCATTTGCATACAGTTTTTATTCCAATAAGCATGAGCCGTAAAATCGTCGTCTGTGAATATCGGAAGCGAAATTATTCTACTGTAGGAGTCATATTCTCCATTATCAAGCCCGTATTCCAAACCGGCAAGAGTACCGCCAAATTTGTTGGTAATTGACTTGATACCGTTTTGTCCTCTTTTTGCCAAATTGGCATCATAATCAACTTTATTTTGTTTATTATAAACTCGACCAACGTGCTGAGAATCAACAATAACCAACTTCATAGCGCCACCGCGGGAAGAAGAGGATTTGTTCGGGGTAACTATATTAAATATATTTCTGTTTTCGTTATATGATGAACGTTCATCAATTATATCACCGGCATCTACTTTTACTTTCGGGAAATCGTTTCCGTATTTATCAATCAATAAATAATGATACGCAAACGGCTGATTCCCATCGACACCAAAAGTTTTTGTTAAATCAATACGATTTTTACTGGGCCCTATTTTAACTTTATCTCTTCCGTCCTTTGTATAGGCGCGGCCCGTTGTATAATAATTTCCGTCAATATCCGTATCTACTTTATAAACTTCAATATAACAATCATCTTTATTCGGGTCAAAAGGATAAGAAATTTCAAATTCTTTAAATCCGTAGTCGGATTTCGCTACTTTATACCCGCCAAAAGATACATTATCACATCCCAAAATCTTTTTACTATTTATGTCCAGACTAATTTTCACACGACGCTCCTATACGTCAATTATAACAATTCTCAAGAAATAATTTTGCCCTAAGTTACATCAATATTAAGAAATTTTTACAATAAAAATAAATGCTTAAATAAAGATTATTTCTAGGCTATAATGTAGGAACAGTACATACATTTATCTAATTATATCAAGGAGAAAATAATGCTGATGACAGACATAAAATGTGACATTAAAGACATAAATTTGGCAGATCAAGGGAAAAAACAAATCGATTGGGCTTTTAAAGACATGCCCGTTTTAAAAACTATACGTGAAAGATTCATAAAAGAACAACCCTTTAAGGGATTAAAGTTATCAGCATGCGTTCACGTAACAAAAGAAACTGCTGCATTATGTACCGTAATGCAGGCAGGTGGCGCTGATGCCGTTCTTGTCGCATCAAATCCTTTATCAACTCAGGATGATGTTGCCGCAGCTCTTGTTAAATATTACAATATGCCGGTATATGCCATCTCAGGTGAAACTGTTGATCAGTACAGAAGCCATATTGAAGAAGCCATAAAACACAATCCGGATATAATTATTGATGACGGCTGCGATATGGTTTCCACAATTCATGAAAAATATCCTGAACTGATAAGCAAAATAATAGGTTCAACAGAAGAAACAACAACAGGAATAATAAGACTTCAGGCTATGGAAAAACAGGGAACTTTGGGTTTTCCTGCCGTCGGAGTCAATACGAGCTTGACAAAACACTTATATGACAACAGATACGGGACAGGACAAAGTTCATTTGACGGGCTGCTGAGAGCTGCAAACATTCTTGTTGCAGGTAAAACCGTTGTTGTATCCGGATACGGCTGGTGCGGTAAGGGTGTAGCACTGAGAGCAAAAGCCCTTGGCGCAAACGTAATTGTTTGCGAAGTTGATCCGCTTAAAGCTCTGGAAGCGGCAATGGAAGGTTACAGAGTCATGCCGATTGCAAAAGCCGCATTGGAAGGCGATATTTTCTTAACTGTCACGGGTGACAAACACGTAATAGACGTTGAACACCTTTTGACAATGAAAGACGGAGCTTTTGTAGGTAATGTAGGTCACTTTGACTGGGAAGTTAATGTCGGTGACCTGAGAGCTCATACAAAAGAAATCAAACAAATCAGACCGTCACTTGAAGAATATGTCCTTAACAACGGGAAATCCATATATGTTATTGCGGAAGGCAGACTGGTTAATCTTGTGGCCGCAGAAGGACATCCGGCAAGCGTTATGGATATGAGTTTTGCAAATCAGGCATTGGGTATTGAGTTTCTGGTCAAAAATCACGGGAAACTTGAAAATAAATTGTACACCCTTCCCTATGAAGTTGATGTAAAAATCGCAGAATTAAAACTTCAATCCATGGGAATTGAAATAGACACCCTGACTCCCGAACAGGAAGAATACCTAAACAGTTGGAA
>JAFYDY010000021.1 GCA_017544545.1 bacterium | reverse complement strand
CGGCACTCATTTTAAAACAACAAGGGCATGAAGTTATCGGTGCAACAATGTCAATCTGGGGGAAAGACGGAATGGCTGCAAAATCAGGTCACAAAAATGCCTGCTATGGTCCTGACGAAAAAGAAGATATAGAAGAAGCAAGAAAGATTGCCAAACAAATAGGTATTCCGTACCACGTTTTTAATTGCGTTGAACAGTATGAAAAAATTGTACTGGAAAACTTCAAATCTGAATATTTGCAAGGCCGCACGCCAAATCCTTGTGTCTGGTGCAACGCTCTTGTGAAATTCGGAGTATTACCGCATATGGCACGCCTTAACGGAATCGAGTTTGACAAATTCGCGACAGGGCACTACGCCAGAGTTGAAAAAGAAGGCGACAGATACCTGCTAAAACGGGGAATTGCACCTAAAAAAGACCAGTCATACTTCTTATACCGTCTGAAACAAGAACAACTTTCAAATATAATTCTTCCGCTTGGTGCTTATACAAAAGACCAAATCAGACAAATTGCAAAGGAAAACGGACTTGAAGTTGCCGAAAAAGCAGACAGTCAGGATTTTTATGACGGAGATTATAATGAACTTCTGGAGATTAAAGAAAAAGAAGGCAATATAGTTGATTTAGACGGGAAAATTCTTGGAACACACAAGGGTATCTGGAATTTTACAATAGGACAGCGTAAAGGCATCGGTGTAAGCTCAACTGAGCCGCTATATGTTTTGGAGCTTCGCAAAGATACTAATGAAGTTGTTATAGGGCCGGCCGACAAAACTTTCAAAAAATCGCTTATCGCCGTAAACATAAACTGGATTGGAATTGACAATTTAACAAGCGAGAGAAAAGTTTCTGCAAAAATTCGTTCCACCCAACAACCAACTCCGGCTGTAATTAAACCTGCAGGGGACAAAGTTGAAGTTATATTTGACGACTTGCAAAAATCAATCGCAATAGGGCAATCCGTTGTATTTTATGATGAAGATATCGTACTTGGCGGCGGCGTTATTGACGAAGTGATGTAATTATCTTACATTCAAAAATTTATGTACCTGAGGAATCAGACGTACATTATGATATTGTTCAAGAAATTTATCCAAAATTTTACTGCAAAATTCAGAAGATACGGACATTTTGTTTCCAACCATTTTGGGTTGCAAAATAAGAGGTAAATTATATTTCTGTGCTAATTCGCAGCACTTTGTGATTTCGCCATCTGTAATATTATTATCAAACACAATTTTGGCAAAAGTTTCAACGCCTTTGCAATTTTCAAAAAACTTTTCGTGAAGGTTCATAGTATCTAAACCTGTTGAGGATTTCAATTTTATATCGGCTGAAATTATGTCAATATAAGGTTTGACTTTAGACAATTCATCAGCCAATGTTCCATTTGTTTCAAGATAAATTTTCGTTATGTGATTGATTTTATGCAAAAATTCAGCCAGAAAATCGGCGCTCGCCAGCGGCTCTCCACCGGTTAATGATATTGAATGAAACGTACTCAAATCATATTCAGATGTGATTTTTTCAAACAGTTCAGCGAGAGTATATTCAACACCTTGATTAAACTCAGTGTCACAATATTCGCAATTCAGATTGCAGCCGCAAAACCTTATAAACAACTGTTTATAACCTACATACAGACCTTCACCCTGAATTGATGAAAATATTTCGTTGATTTTAACCTTCATTGATAAAGTTCTTTCTCACATCATCTTTTGACAAATTTTTGAGCTTTTCATAAAGTTCAATTTCATCATCCGATAAATCATGAGAAATTTCAATACTTACCGTAATAATTAAATCACCAACCCTGCCGCCTTTTTTAATTCCCTGACCGGCAATTCTGAACTTTTGACCTGAGGTAGTATTTTTCGGTAATTTAAGTTTAATTGTTCCGTCAAAGGTCGGCACTTTAATTTCTTCACCCAACGCAGCTTCAAATGGGGTTATTGGCACGTTGTAATAAATATTTTGCTTGTCAAACTGGATTTTTGTCGGTGCCTGAATTTTTACTATAATAAACAAATCTCCGTTTGGTGCACCGTTTTTGCCGGCACCACCTTCATTTTTCAGGCGTAATTTAGCACCGTCTTTTATTCCTTTCGGGATAGTAACGGTTATTTTTTTACGTTTTGAAACCTCGCCGCTTCCGTTACATTCGGGGCATTTGCCTCCGTTTATAAAACGATGACCATGGCAAACCGAACAGGTTTGTGTTGTTAAAACATTAATAACCCTCTTGCTGCCCGTTATAACTTCTTCCGGGGTAATAGTCACTTCGGTTGTTATATTTTGTCCTTTTTGCGGTTTTTTATTATCTTTTGCCCTTTTATTTTTCTTAAATTTCGCAGCTAAATATTTTAAGGTTTTTAAAAGATTAAACTCGCGTTTTTTAACTTCTTGTTTTTTGCCTGCTGCTTCTTTTTTAGGCTCCTGGGCATATGTTTTTTTATCATCCTTTACTGATTCTTTATGAGTTGATGCAGCATTTTGGTATTCCTCACTTGCCTTTGCACCTGATGTTGTTGTTTTTTCGTTATAAGTTTTTTTGAAAATACCTTTTAAAATATTATATTTTTCTCTTTCCTGTTCATTGGAAAGAGTCTCGTACGCCAGAGTAATCATTTTGAATTTATCAATAGCACCGGCCTCTTTATTTAAGTCCGGATGATATTTTCTTGCAAGTTTTCTGTACGCAGCTTTTATTTCAGCCGTTGTACTATCAACTTCTACCTCTAAAATTTCATAGTAATTTAACATATTAAACGCCACCATACTCACTTCTTAATGACGCAGATAAAAAAGTCAAGAGTTGAGAGCACATTAAAAAGGACAAGTTTTAAAAACTTGTCCTTTTTCAAATTGTTTTATGGTCTAAACCTTTACAATATCTGTTATTGTCGGATCTAAAAGACGTCTGCCGATATTATTTTCAAAAGTTATTGAACAAAGTGTTTTATTACCGTATTTGATAATCTTTTCAATTACACCACGGCCGTACTTTTTATGTTCAACGGTATCCCCTTGTGCAAAATCAAAATCTTCATCGGACTCAATTTCAGATTCATCCTCAGCCGGATATATCGGAACTACCGGAGTTTCTTCATCTTCAAATTCTTCCTCCGGCACAACCACTTCCTCTGCCTGTTCAAGCTGCTGAGATGTCTCTATCATATCCAGATCTTCATCCGTTAACACTTCGTCTTCCGAAACTTCCGGCATTTCCTGAACCTCTAATTCTGCACTTGCCGACTCGTCCAGATTAGACTGCGCAAAAGGGTTGTCGTCCTCATATTCTTCTTCCGGAACATCATCTTCGAGAATATTTGCTCTTGGCTCGATTACTGAAGAAGTATCTCTTTCTTCAACATAGCTTTCCGTATCCGGTTCATTTATTACCGGCTCATCAGCCGCGATTTCAACAGGTTCGCTTTCAGCAGGAGCACTCATTTGCATGCCGGCAGACTGCTTTTCTTCTATTGTGGAATCCTGTCCGTGAGTAACTGAACTGTGGTTAAGTTTTATCGGGATCTGATTTCCAAAATCATCTATTTTTACAAGCTGCAAGTCTTCACTTGCCGGAATAAATTGATATCTGTCACCCAATACATCATCCTGCGTCAAATCTGTTTCAACCGGATTCATTTCCACAATAAACGGTATATTTTGAGTCAATTTACCGAAAACTATACATTCATCAGGACTTAATTTATTTAAGAAAGTACTGTATGCGGCAAAATCGTTATCTTCGCCCTGAGTTTCAAATAAAATTATGTTTTGGGCGTGCTGTTTCAATTCATTTGCATATTTGTATCTGCTGCTTGTCAAAATTGTTGTAAATACGTGGTTGTCGTTAATAAATTGTCTCAACAACTTTTTATCAGAATTCCCGTCAGTAACAGGAACAAACAAATATACGTATTGATCAAAGGTTTCAAGTGTTGAATGAACAAGTGAGATTACCTCATTTTGCAGCGATTCTGTCAAATTTTTTACATCAACAATGCAGCAATTCTTCTCTTTTAATTTATTTACCAAACCGAGAACTTCTTCTTTTGTATTTGCAAGAAGATTCGCATCACGATATTTTAACAACTTGTTCTTTAACAAAGCCAATTCCGGCATTTGTGATTCTTTATATTGATTGGTTACAACATCAACAAAATTATCAATAGGAATAAATTTGAAATCCAGAGATTCTACATACTGCTGAACGGCATAAAATATATCCTGAATTACGGCTTTTGTTTCAACATTCACTTCTGTTAATTCATTTTCAAAAATGTAATCTATCATTTTTGAGTTTAAAGGAAGTTTGTAATCAACACCTATTCTGATTTTCGGGTAATCTTCAAACAGGTTGCAATTATCAATTATTACACTTCTTTCTTTCATCTGGAAAAGTTGTCTTATACAGTTTGAAATAAATACTTTTTTGTTAGCATCTCTTTCCGTAAAAACAGTCAAATTATGTTCAAAAACAGAAACATCCACAGACAACATATCATCAGATTGTGCCAAATTACCGATTCTTATCGGTGTTTCCATAGGTAAAAGATTTAGCAATTCGGAAGGCGGAAGATTACCAATCTCCGATTTTATGCTTGGAACTGACCCGTCATAATTTTCAACAACACCGTCAGCGTTAAAAGTAAACAATAATCTTGCGATTACAAAATTGTTTGCCGCATCGGTTTTCAGATTGACAATCTGAGCAACGTAAGATTTATCAGGACTTACGAAGACAATAAACTTTCCTAATACGGGTTTTTCTTCTTCCGTAAACGACAATTTTGCCAAATTATTCTTAATCTCAATTAAGTTCATCTTTTACCCTCTCTTCTATGCAAGATATTGTACCATGAAAACTCCGGATTATGTCATTTTATTTAAATTGCTTAATAAAAACTTAAACACAGCATTGGTATTGACTTAATTTTTTCAAGAAAATATCATAAAACTAATGAATTAATTGAGGGTTTTATAATGAAAATAGCAAATAATTTAACTGAACTTGTCGGCAACACTCCAATGGTAAGAATAAACAAACTAAATACCGGAGAAGCAAATGTATTTGCAAAACTTGAATACTTTAATCCTGCAAATTCCGTTAAAGACAGGGCTGCCCTTCAAATGATTGTCGATGCAGAGCATGACGGTAAAATCAACAAAGATACTCTTATAATTGAGCCAACCAGCGGCAACACAGGAATAGGACTAGCTATGATTTGCGCAATAAGAGGTTATAAAATAATTCTGACCATGCCTGAATCTATGAGTGTTGAGCGCAGAATGTTATTAAGCGCGTACGGAGCAGAGCTTGTATTGACACCGGCAGCAGAAGGTATGCAAGGTGCCGTTAAAAAAGCACAAGAGCTTCACCAACAAAACCCCAATTCTTTTATACCCTCACAGTTTGACAATCCGTCAAATCCAAAAGCACACGAGTTGACAACTGCCGAAGAAATTTGGAAAGATACAGATGGTAAAATTGACATTATAGTAGCCGGAGCAGGAACAGGCGGAACAATTTCGGGTTGTGCAAAAACCTTAAAAGCAAAAAATCCAAGTATCAAAGCCATTGCCGTTGAGCCGTTTTCATCTCAGGTGTTGGCTGGAGGTCAGGCAGGGCCTCATAAAATTCAGGGAATCGGTGCAAACTTCATCCCGAAAAACTTTGCCACAGAACTGATAAACGAAATTATACCGGTAAAAAATGAAGACGCACTTGAGATGACCAAAAAACTCCCTTCAACAGAAGGTATCCTGTCAGGAATTTCAGGTGCCGCAAATATTTGGGCAGCTATTGAACTTTCAAAAAGACCCGAGAATAAAGGTAAAAATATTGTCACAATCATACCCGACTGCGGAGATCACTACCTCAGCTGCGGAATCTTTCAGGGATAAATTTATTTAGTACCTACAATATCTTCATAATGGTTATAAATATCAATAGTAAGCGGGCAAATTTTCAAGTCTCTGTCCACAAGGCTTTTAATTGTTTGCCTGTAACATTGCAAAATAGCTTTATCAAGCCCGTTAGATTCACGTAATAATGCTCTTATTGGCTGTGCATACCAATTTTCTCTGGTACGTTCCTCTATTTTATCCGCAATAAAAATTATTTTCTCAAACTCGGTCATATTTACTTTTCCCAAGGTATGCCACCTGATTGAAGACAGAATTTCTTCATCTTTTACCCCGAAGGTTTTTTCTGCAACATAGGCACTTACCGGAGCATGGAGAGTTTTGTAATTCATCTTTTCATTTTCATCAACTTCAATGTGTCTATCAATTATGGATAAAAGTTTTTCGTTCGGGAAACACTTTGCACAATCGTGCAAAAGTCCTGCGATATAAGCTTTTTCCTCATCAAGTTTGTAGCTTATTGCAAGATTTCTTGCACACTCTGCCGTTCCGAGCGAATGTTGATAACGTTTTTCACTAAGATTATTTTTTAACCAATCCAGTAAACTTTCTATGTTAAGACTTATATAATCCATGCTTTTCTATGTACTCCTTTACTTCTTTAGGTACGTACTCTTTAATATCAGCGCCTGATTTTATTTTATCCCTCAATTCCGTCGAGGAAATATCTTTGTAAGGCAAATTTTGAAATTCAAAATTGTAACCTTTGTCTTTTAAATAATCATAACGCGAAATATCAAAATTGTCTTCTCTTATAAATACTAAAAATTTTACCAGCTTTTTCAGTTTGTCAGCCTCATACCAGCTTTCAATTTTTTCAAAAGCATCCGTTCCTATTATAAAACTTATCGGACCTTCAACGTCAAAGGTTTCATATAACTCATTTATCGTCAGATACGTGTACGATTTGCCGCCCCGTTTATATTCAATATCCGATATTTCATATTCCGGATGATTTTTTATGGCTAGTTTTACCATTTCAAATCTGTCTTCAGCCAAACTTAATTCTTTATGGGGCGGACAAAAAGCCGGAATAAACAAGATTTTGTCAAAATTAAAATTTTTACATACAAAATCGGCAACCCTCAAATGAGCATTATGAACAGGATTAAATGACCCTTGAAAAACGCATAGCTTCATACCTGAATTTTACCACGAAAACGTCAATCTTGACGAGAGATTTTGAGCAAGGTAAAATTTAAGAGTATATAAGGTGAAGGGAGTAAAAGATGACTAATATACAAGTTACTCAAGAAATACAAGAAAAATGTCCCGTAAGACGCGGGGTAAAAGGTTCACCGGCACCAATTCCGCAAGAAGGTGAGTGGACAAAATGTAAAGAAATCAAAGACATATCAGGTCTGACTCATGGCTGTGGATGCTGTGCACCTCAACAAGGTACATGTAAACTGACACTGAATGTTAAAAATGGTATTATCCAAGAAGCTTTGGTTGAAACAATCGGCTGCTCAGGTATGACTCATTCAGCTGCTATGGCAGGCGAAATTCTTCCGGGCAAAACTTTGTTGGAAGCATTAAATACTGACCTCGTTTGTGACGCTATTAACGTTGCAATGAGAGAATTATTCCTCCAAATCGTATACGGAAGAACTCAATCAGCATTTTCCGAAAACGGCTTGCCGGTAGGTGCGGGATTGGAAGATTTGGGTAAAGGACTTTGCTCTATGTGTGGTACAATCCACTCAACTGCACAAAAAGGTGTAAGATAT
>JAFYDY010000020.1 GCA_017544545.1 bacterium | reverse complement strand
TTGTTCAACAACATTGTAGAACACGGTTGGAGATACGACAGCTCAGTTGATGATAATGAATATCTTGAAACTGTTATCAAAAACGGCAGATATTCTATGTGTTCACTCAATGAAGACGGATATTATTACCAGACAAGATACAATGAAACCGGTTATATGATGGAAGTATCGGATAAAGATGCTATCGCAAGAGCTGAAGCTGAATTTGCAGCTAAAAAATCAGAATTGACATACAAAGAAGATACAATTGATATGAAAACCAAAAAACTCGATGCTGAAATTGCATCAATCTCAGCAGAAGTTGATTCGGTAAGAAATATAATTTCAAAAGCGATTGAAAAAACGTTTACAATGTTTTCAACATAAACCCAGCAAAAAGACCGGCGCAAGCCGGTTTTTTATTTAGTATATTTTCTCCCGACAAGTTCGTCCGGTAAAAACTGTTGTTCAACATCCGGTGCAGAATGAGAATATACATAACCTACCCCAAAGCCGTATTTTTCGGCATCTTTATAATGAGAATCCCTTAGATGCATAGGAGGCGGAAAGTCTTTGCCGCTTGTGATATCCTGAATTGCCCAATCAACAGCACAAACAGTTTCGTTTGATTTTGGAGCACGAGCAACATATATTACAGCCTGTGCCAAAGGAATTCGCCCTTCCGGAAGCCCCAAAAGTTCAACGGCTTTATAAGCATTTACGGCAACGTTCAGGGCATTCGGGTCAGCATTTCCGACATCTTCTGCAGCACAGGTTATCAGTCTGCGGGCAATAAATCGCGGATCTTCTCCGGCAACAATCATTTTTGCCAGATAATAAATCGCAGCGTCAGGATCTGAACCTCTTAAACTTTTTTGAAAGGCTGAAGCACAGTCATAGTGTTCCTGACGAGAGTATCGGGTGTTCCTTTGCTGACAAATTTCTTCTATGGTTTTCACTGTCAGATATTTTTTGTTATCTTTTAAATCACTGGCAAAATATGCGTTTTCAGTAATATTTAGTGCATATCTTGCATCCCCTCTTGCCAGATTTATTATAAAATCCAGAACTCCGCTCTCGCACTCCATCGGAGTATAATTTGTTGCAAGATATTCAAATCCTCGCTTAATTATCTGAGTCATGCTTTCGTCATCTATTGAGTTCAGTCTTATAACCTGAACTCTGGATAAAAGTGCAGGAATAACTTGAAAAGACGGATTTTCCGTAGTTGAGCCGATTAAAAACAGTGTACCGTTTTCAAGGTGAGGTAACAGGGCATCCTGTTGAGTTTTTGAATACCGATGAATTTCATCTATGAATAAAATAGTTTTTTGACCTGCACGTAAATTTTCTTTCGCTTTATCCACTGCATCTTTTATATCTTTAACCCCTGATGTTACGGCAGAAATTTCTATGAATGCGGCATTGGTTTTTGTGGCAATCAGTCTTGCCAAAGTCGTTTTCCCGCAACCCGGTGTTCCCCAAAAAATGAGAGAGAATAACCTGTTAGTCTGCAGCAAATTTAATAAAGGACTATGAGGGGAGATTACATTACTTTGTCCCAAAAAGTCTTCCAAAGTCTTTGGTCTCAATATTTCGGCCAAAGGAATTTGCTTGTTTTGATTTTCAAGTTCCGTAAATAA
>JAFYDY010000019.1 GCA_017544545.1 bacterium | reverse complement strand
TTTGCAACACCTATTCCGTTTATGGACAGAACAAGAATTGCTTTCCTGAACAATATCCGATTTACTATGTGGGCTGATGCAGGTAAAGTCTTTGACAGAACAGTTTCAGACAAAATTTATGACAGACCGATGGAAGCAATCTCTGTCGGTGTCGGCTTGAAGGTATTTGTTCCGGGTATGGGTCCGTTATCTATCGACTATGGTATTCCGCTTACAAATCCAGGACATAATGGCTCTAAACACGGATACTTTACATTCGGTGTAGGCGATTTGTTATACTAATATGAACATAATAATTAAGTCGTCGTTATTCAGTAGTAACTACAAAAAATTATATACAGGAGGCAGTATGAAAAACTTTAAATTAATGACATTATTATTATTGGCTTTGGGGATGACAATATCCGCAGCTCCTTCATTTGCAGAAGTAGGATATATTGATTATCAAAAGGTTTTGGAAAATTATCCGGCTGCACAACAGGCAATCAAAGAAATTGATGCAAAAGGCTTGGAATTGCAGCAATATATGGTCAATAAAGAAAGAGAATACAAAAATTTAACCACACCGGTTCAAAAACAAAACTTTGAATCACAAACATCAACTGAATTTGCTCAAAAACAAGAAGCTCTCATGAAATTGAGAATGAACAAAGAAGATCAGATTATGAGCCAAGTTCAAACTGCAGCAAAAGCCGTTATGGTTGCACAAAGACTTGATGCTATTTTGTCTGATCAGGTTGTTTTTGTCGGTGGTGTTGATGTAACAGACTTGGTTATACAAAAATTAAAATAAGGCCCTCAAATGAAGTATTCAGATGACGGTAAACAATATCATATTGCACTGAAACAGGGCGATGTAGGAGAGTATGTGATTTTGCCCGGCGATCCCAAGCGCTGCGAAAAAATTGCAAAATATTTTGAAAACCCTGTTTTGATGGCTGATAATCGTGAATATGTTACATATACAGGTTATCTTGACGGAACAAAGGTCAGTGTAACATCAACCGGTATTGGCGGACCTTCCGCCTCTATTGCGATGGAAGAGCTATCAAAAATCGGCGCAAAATATTTTATTCGTGTCGGGACCTGCGGCGGTATGCAAACAGAGGTTGTTGGCGGCGATTTGGTAATTGCGACAGGTGCAATTCGTATGGAAGGAACTTCAAAAGAATATGCACCCATTGAATTTCCCGCCGTGCCGAATCTTGACGTTGTAAATGCTTTGGTTAAGGCCTCGGAAAAGCTCGGCTACAAGGCTCATACAGGTATTGTTCAGTGCAAAGATGCTTTCTACGGACAACATGAGCCTGAAACAAAACCTGTCAGTTACGAACTTTTGAATAAATGGGAAGCGTGGAAAAAATTAGGTTGTCTTGCTTCTGAAATGGAATCGGCAGCTCTTTTTGTTGTTGCAAGCTATTTGAAGGTGAAAGTGGGTTCTGTATTTTTAGCTGTCGCCAATCAGGAACGTGAAAAACTCGGTATGGAAAACCCTATCGTTCACGATACCGAAAGGGCTATTAAAACAGCTATTGAAGCAATCAAAATATTAAAGGATAGATAATTATGTTTAGAAAAAACAGAATGGAATATGTAATCAAGACATGTTCGGCAGAAGATGCACAGGATTTGCAGAATTTGCTTAACGAAATGTCAATGAACGGTTGGGAACTTTATAGCATGCACGATGTGGGTGATGAAGAAACCGGCTCTCAGCTCAATTGCATATTTATGCGTGAAGCCAAAAATGATTACAATGCAGAAAGTGACATAATTAATATCTCTGATTTCAAAAGCCAGATGGAGAAAATGCTTTCACCCCGTCTGACAGAATACGAACAATGCCTTGAAATTCAGCAGAAAATTCGCAGACAAAAAGAAAAAATTAATAAAATAAAAACGGAAATTGAAACCGAAGATCCGGCTTCAGGCTCCCGCAAAAAACTCAACGACAAGATTTCTGCCGGACTAAAAGAGCTTGAAGATTTAAAAGCACAATTAAATAAGGCAACTTCTCCGGATTTGATGTATTCAAAATTGCACGAAGAAAAACTGACAATCTACCTGAGTGAAGAACTTTTGGGATTTGTTGATTCCGACAGAGGAAAATCCGACGAAGAACTTATTGCACAAACGGTAAAATCCCGTTTAAGACTGACGGAAGAAATCGGCTATGTAATTCCAAAAGTTGTTTTTAAAGATGATGAAAATCTTGATTCTTGTGAATTCAGCATAAGGATAAGAGGCGTTGAAGTCTTTAGAGCCGGCGTTTGTCCTAATTATCTGATGTTTTATTCCGATGAATTACATCTTGAAAATAAAATCAAAGATTCAATAAATGCTGTAGATCCTTTGACAGGCAGAAAAGTAACTTGGATTGAAAAAGATAAGACAAAAGATTTCTGGCAACAAGGTATAAGTGCAACCGAATACATAGCAAAGGCTCTGGAATTTGTTGCAATCAAACATGTTGATGACCTTATGGATTATGATGATGTTGATAAATATCTTGAGGTTGTTGAAAAAGAAAACGAATTTTTGATTGAAAATCTTGTACCTGAATTGCTTACATATTCCGACATTAAATATCTTCTGACAAGTCTGGTAAAAGAAAAAGTTTCAATAAAAAACATTACATATATTTTTGAAAAAATTAATGATTACGCTGAAGAAGGCGGCAAGTCCGATATTTTAAATAAAATCAGACTCTCACTTTCCAGACAGATATGTAAAAATTACACCGGAGATGACGGCGAAACAATTTGCGCTTTTGAACTTTCTGAAAAGACTTATTCAGATATTGTTCTGGGCTGTGAAGAAGGCGAAGACAGTATAATTACAATTGATGGTGAGCTGGCTGAAAAGATGGCAGACAAAATTACCAAAAAGGCTAAAAAACTAGGCATATACTCACCAATACTTGTTGTTCCGATGGAATATCGCCAAATCTTCTTCACACTGCTTTCGTTGTACATAAATGACATTACCGTACTTGCACAGGAAGAAATCGGCTGCCTATACAAAATTGAAAGCTTGGGTGAAATTTAATACAATTATACTTTCAAAGCAGTTTTTAACAGTGGTGAAATAATATAACTGTTGAGCTTTTTGTCGGCAGATTTTAAGCTTTTTGCAAGGTGCTCTAGAACATCATTCCAGGAGGTATTCTTTTCTATGTATTTCTTTGCAACTTCTGCACTGCCGCTTAATTGTATTTTTATAGCGTCCTCCAGCATTTCTCTTGACCCCTGAATAACTTTTTTATAGTCTATAAGCATTCTGCCCTCCGGAGTGATTGTTATTCCGCCGTTGTTAATGAATTTGTTATATTGAATAAGTCTGCTTACAGAATGTGCTTCCGTAACATCATAACCTTTTGCAACATACCCTGTCAGGTACGATATTACACATTCTTTTTCCTGTTTCAAGGAGTAGAATCCTTTTTTTCTTAATTCATCAAACATAACCAGAGCGCCGCTATCGGCCTTAAATTCTTCTATTTTGTTTTTGTATATACCAAGACCTTCAAGATTGATTTTTGGCCCCAGAGAGTGGACATTTTCGTGTAATATGCAAAAATCGTGGATTCCCTGTGTATTAAAATATTTATGCTGAGATTTATCTAACAATGCATTCAATCTGCGTTGAGTAGAATCCCCGCCTATGTATTTTGAATCTCTTAACTGTTTGTGATAAACCATTCTGCGTCCGCCACCGGTTTTAACAGACAATTTATCGGCATTTGGCAGATTTGAAGCAATCGTTATTCCGCCTCTGTATTCTGCAAAATCCCCTGACATATAAGCAACGTCTATATCAACCATTGACGAATTTGGATTTTTGACTGCATTAACAGTCTGCACATACTTATCGGCAAACGGCATTTTTGAAGCCATAAAACCAAGCAAATCTTTCATTTTTAAAAGATATTCCGTCCCTGCTTTATTAACTATTCCGACTCTTGTTCCGATAGTGTCTTTTGCATAAGGTGTAATTCCATGCTTATCTAATAGTGCTTTCAATTCAGGATTACGTGTTATTGTCGGTGTCATACCGTCCTCATAACATTCTCTGCTTATTGTAAATTCAAGTGGGGTATCCTGCAATTTCGCCCAAAGTTTATCAGCCCTGCAATCAAGATTAACGTCATTTTTTCTCAATGCTGCCGCTTGACTTGTTAAATATTCGGTAAATTCAGGGTTTGTAGAAGTTTTTGCAGCTTTTTCCAATTCCGATGCAGCCTGTGTAAACTCCTTTTTAAAATATTCTGTATAATCTATTGCTTTTAATTTTTCTCCGTCTCTGACAACTACGGAGCGTTGGTTTAAAATATTTTCAACCTCTTTTATTTCACCGTTTTCCAACATACTCTTTATTATTTTTTGAAATTCTTCTACCGATAAATCTTCGGGGTAAAAACCTTTTCCTGCATTTTGTTTAAAACCTTTTGCCAGTACTACGTATTCCCTTTGGGTATCCATTCCCATAATACCCTTTTGTCCGTCATACAATTTTTTAGTCAATAATGCTCTTGTATTTCCTTTTTGTATTTCATCATTGAGGTAACGCTCAAATTCAAGATTATGCGGATTATCTAACTTTGTATAGACAGGGTCAAGATAATATGCCGCTTTAATTAAATGTTTTAATGTTTCTTGATCACCTTTTGCAAGACTTTTATAAGCTTGTGAATCTTCTCCGACTAAGTGTATCGGAATAAATTTTTCAGGAGAAGTTCTGTAAAGAAGTTCAGCTCCCGATAAATTTAGTTCAAAATGTTTGTCATTTCCGGTAAATGTGGGGATATAACATACAGGACTATATTTAACAATTTGATCTGTCTTTATATCAGACTTTACTGCATCATTTGTCCGGTAATTGTTGTTTTTGCTGACAATTTGATAATGAATCGGTAAAACTTTCATGATCATTCCCCAATAATATATACTTTAAGATATCTTATACTATATGTAACATAAAATATCTGCGATGGTAACTTCGCAGGAAAATTTTTACATATATTCATAACTTACTTACAAAAAACTCTCATACTCTGAACGGTTTGATATCTGCTGATTTCTTTTAAATATTGCTGCAGAGCCTTGAAGCCGTTATAAATTTCATTTGAAATTGAAGCATAGCTGCTTGATTCTAAATATTTTAATTCCTTAACTCTTATAAGGAAAATGCTGTCAGCAGCTTCCTGTGCTTCTTTATCGTCTGAAGATGACCATTTTTGCAACAACGTCAATTCATTGAACATTTGTTTCATAGTTGTAAATTCCAGAGTATTAAAATCATATTTTTCCAAAAGAGCTTTTTCTACCTTGGAAATTCTGCTCATACAAGCCTGAAATTTAAATATTTTTTTAATAATGAGATAGTTATCAGCAATTCTTTTGTGAGATGCCGGAACAGAATTTTTAGCCAGCAAGGCAGCTATGGAGCGAGAGGTGAAAGTATCATCTTCACTTGAAAATACGCTTTTTGAGGTAATATCAAAGTTTGATTTTGTTTCTATTGTTTCGTCTAACATTCTGCCTCCGAATTCATGATGATAATAAAATAATAATGAACTTTTGTCATGGACTTATCCCAAATATTTTACAAATGTTAAAAATAAAAATTTTTGCGCAATGTGAACAAATTTGCAAAATATTCGTTTTAATGTCAGAATCGTTTACAAACATAGGAGAAAATTTATGAAAAAACAATTATTGATAGCAGGGTTGGTGTTATCTTTTACTCTGGCAACAGCGGTAAACGCACAATGTCCACAAAAACAGGCTGGCTGTCCGTTAAAAGAAGTTGTTAAAAAAGAAGCTCCGGCTACAGTAAGAAAATGTCCGCCGGAAGGACTTCATCGCTGTCCTTTGAAAAAAACAAAACATTTTAAAAAACGTTTTAACAAAGCACCAATGGAAGCTCGCAGATACAAGGGTTATGTTCATCGTGTTCAAAAAAACCGAGCAACCGTTTATAACGCACTTAATCTGACAGATGATCAGGTTAAACTCAGAGAAGATATGGTAAGAGAAAATACACCAATTTATAACAAAAAATTCGGACAACTAACAAAAGAAAGCTACAAGGTTAAAGCCCTTAAAGCTGCAGGTGCAAGCGATAAAGAAATTGCACGTCAGAAAAAAGTTGTGAAAAATACAAAAAAAGACATCGACAAACTTCTGAAGGAAGAAAATAAACAATACAAAAAATCATTAACAAGAGAGCAGCGTTCAAAATATTCAATGATTAAAAAACTTGAGGAAAAAGACTACAAGGAAGCTGCACACGAAAAGGATTATTACAAATCAAATCCGAAGATGGTACCTTTTGGCGACCCTAGATTTATGAAACCGGGCCAAAGACCTGTACATTTTGACAAACCGAGCCCAATGCCGGGACCGAAACCGGGATTTGTAAAGCCGGGAGAAATTCCAACACCACGACCGGTTGTACCGCCAAAAGAAATTAAATAGAATAAATATAGGATGATTTTTTATTAATAATCATTATAATTGAGGTATGAGAAAGTGTACACTTATTCATACCTTAATTATTATCATGATTTTGAGCGGAAGTATGTGCTACGGAGCAAAGCAGCCGCCCGAAAACTTTGACGGGAAAGGATATGTCGGCACTCTGCCTGACCTGAACAGAGGGTACGAAATAAAGGAAACAAAAAAAACTCCCCCCGAAGCAAAGCCTTCAAAAGATTTCAACTCTGAAAACGAGCTCAAACCAGTTCCGACAGACAATCCGGCTTTTGTAAATATTATACTTAAACCGGACAAAACCTCACCCTATCTGAACGATATTTATGAGATTATACCCCTTTTGGAAGATATTTCCGATCTGATTGATGATAATGCAAATGTCCAACTGTTCAATGCAAAAGTATATTATTTCAACAAGAGCGCCGAATACATAAGGGATAAATACAAAGACAAGCCGGAAAGCCAGTTTGTTTCGTTCAAACGTCTGATGGATTTGAGCACCCACACAAAATCTATTGCTATGCTTCGCAACGAGGCACAAAAATATAATCCTTATCTGGCATACGGAAGTGCGGGATATATTTATAATCCAAATAACATAACCGAACAAATGGATTTTCTCAAAACGGAAATTGAAGAAACTATTCTGATCTTGAAAGATTCTAACTAGACATTTGATAAAAACTTTTTTTTAGATTAGAATTATTTTATGTTTAAAGACTTGATAGCAAAGATTAAAGATAAATATAATAATCTTAAAATTTTGGATAAATACATCATAAAACAGGTTATCGAACTGTTTTTAATGGGTGTTTTCGTCTTTACAACAATTATTTTTGCATCAGATACATTTATTACCTTGATTAAACAGATTGCCAAATTCGGCATTCCGTTTAAAGTTGCTTTCATAATTATATTACTTAATTTGCCTTCAGTAATCGTTATGACAATACCTATGGGTGTTTTATTATCAACAGTAATGACTCTCAACAGGCTTAGTCTTTCTTCTGAAATTACGGTTATGAGAGCCTGCGGAATAGGCATCAACCGTATTGCCAAATCTATTTTTATATTTGCAATCGTAATGTCAATTTCCTGCTTTATAATAAACGAAAGTATTGTCCCTGTAATGACAAAACAGGCAAAAGATTTGGCACTCTGGGCTTTGGGACAGAAAAATATTCCTAACGGAAAAGAAAATTTTGTTTTTAAAGAACTCAGCGATAACGGTTCTTTGAAAAGATTATTTTATGTCGGCTTATGTGAAGACAAAACCTTGTATAATATAACCGTTTTGGATAGTGCAAAAAGCGGCACCCTGCAGGTTTTACAGGCAAGAGAAGGTCACACTTCTCCTGAAGGCTGGGTTTTTGAAAAAGGTGCAACGTACACCATAGGCAAACGCGGACAGGTATTGAATACAACCTTGTTTGACACTTCAACCGTTCAGTTTGGGCTTGACCTGTCAAAAGAAATGAACAAAAACCTTGCAAAAGAGATGAATTTTACAAAACTGTTGAAATTTCTGAAAAAAACCAATATACAGGAAAAAGACAAACAAATTTATACAATAGAATTGTATGACAAAATTGCTCTGCCTATAACAACAATTGTTTTCGTACTTCTCGGGGTTCCTTTGGCTATCACACCACCGAGGGTAAGGTATAACAGAGGATTTTTGTTTAGTATTCTGATTATTTTTGCATACTATATCTTCAGAGCATTGTCTATTTCTTTCGGAGAAGCAGGGTCGCTGATTCCGTTCTTCGCAGCATGGCTGCCTAATATCGCTCTGACTATTTGGGGAACTCTTTTGTATTACAGAAAAGTTTACACTATTTCTTAGAAATCATACTTTTAATGGGCAAAAAATATTTTTTTATGTTTTAAAATGTATGTATGGATGGTAGCGGAAATAAAAATCCAATAGAAAATAATATCTTCAGCAGAGAATATAAATTTTCTTCTGCAAACCCTTTTGGTGCAGATTTTAACCCTGCTCAAACACCTCAGGAAAATCCCACATCCGGTACAAAACGTATCAACGGTTATGACTCTACTATACTGAACAAAACAAAATTTGACGATGCAGAAGAAGAGAATCTTAGCATTGAATACAGAATAAAAGAAAAAGAATCCGCTATAAAAGATTTAGATTCCAAAATAAAGGCTGCCGATACATACGGAACCCAAAATGAAGCCCTTGGGCTGAAAGCGAAACGCCAAAGACTTTCTCAAGAGCTTAACTCATTAAGAAGACAACAGATGTACGGCATACAAACCTCCGGTGAAAAATTTTCACACGAAAAATTTAAACGTAACATGCCTGTAATATACAAAATCCAACGCTTTATTTCACACAAGATTCTTGCAAGATTGTCAAAGAAGATAAATTCGGTTGTAACACTTACGGATTCTTTGGAACAATTATCTGAAATCAGCAGAAGCGTCGATGAGCTAATCGAGATGAACACTCCATACGGCGAAAAAACAAAAAATTACGAAAAACTTACTGCTTATCTGAATCAGGCAAATCTTATACATTCAAAAATCTCTAAATCTCTCGGCAAAAGAGTTTAACATTTGAGCAATTATTTTTATTTTCATGTTTTATAACCTGTGTAGCAGGTAATATGATTAGTGCAGTTTTAAAACTACCCCAAAACCAAAAAGAATTCAGCCTTATTAAAAAAATTGTGAAGGCTGATATTTCAGCAATTGATAAAGACAAATTTTGGAGAACTCCAAAAAACGCAGCAAGTTTCGATTATGTTGAAATAGGCAAAACGTCCGACAGCAATTATTCAAAAGAAATTATCTCTTTTTTTGATAAGGACGGCAACCTGTTTTGCAGAACTTTTCGTGAAAACGGCAAAAATGTAAAACAACGACAATACAGATATCAGGATGATAAAAGATTTTTGACAGATTTTG
The DNA here is from genome assembly GCA_017544545.1 of bacterium. GTDB lineage: Bacteria > Cyanobacteriota > Vampirovibrionia > Gastranaerophilales > Gastranaerophilaceae > Zag111. The sequence continues at coordinate 5,231 of JAFYDY010000019.1, read as the reverse complement.
TATTTGACACCACAAGGATTAAAGAAAAAGTGAATGATGCAATGTATAACCTTGGCGGTGTTTGGAAAAAAATTGCAGAAGAAACACAATGGATTAGCAGAATACAAGAATGGGCTAAAGATGGTAAAGTTCCGACAGATTTTCACACAAGACATGTTGATTACCATCCGGAAACCGGCCTGATAGATACAATTACTCTTACGCAATACCCGATTAACTGTGAAAAAAGCCGTTTGCCGAAAAGATTTGTCAAAGGTGAATTTAAACATATATTAGGAACCCCTACTTTGGCAAAAGCAACTTATAGCAAAAATCTTAGACTTGATCCGAACGATAAATATCTCAGATACAGATTTTTTGACCTGCATACCCCTGAAGGCATAACTGTTTTAACTAAAGGTCTTCTGGAAGAAAAAGGACTTGACGTATTAAAAATTTCAGTGCAACCAAATTCATTAAAGATTGAAGAAGGTAATTTAGGGTTCTTTTGCGCACTATCAAAAGAAATATGCTTCTCAGAAAAACTGACACAAAAAGATGCCTTCCTCCCTGATATTATTGATTCTGTTGCGCACGAAGTAGAACATGCTGAACAATTTGCTTATATTGGCAGAAGAGGTAAAGGTACTAGTCAGTACGAATTTGATGCATACAAAAATTTAGGTGAACTCCGAACTGAAGAAGAAAAGCAGGAAGCATTGAAATATTTTATGGCAAAAACAGAATACGTACCCACAGGTGACAAATATAAAAATAATTACCTTGAGGTTAAAGCCCGTGAAGCCGGTAAAAAAGCCGCTGAGGATTTCCAATTCCCGATAGAAAATTATAATTTCTTTGAACGATTTAATTAAACCCCTTTTCCCAAAATATTAAAAAATAATAAATTATCCTTGTTTATTTGAGTTGATACTTTATAATATAGGTATACAATGTTGTGAAGGGAAAAGTTATGACTGAAGGAAATTCAAATCCGTTCAAAAACGAAGATATAATTACAGACGAAGAAAATAACAAAACAGAAGAACAAGCAGCTGAGACAGATACTAAACAAGAAGTCAAAGAAGAAAATTCCGATAACAAATTACAAGAAGAATATGACAAACTTAATCAGCAGTATATTCGTCTTGCTGCGGACTTTGAAAATTTCAGAAAACGTCAGGCTCAGGAAAAAGAAGCTCTGATAAAATACGGTACCGAAACTGCATTAACAAATTTACTGGAAGTTCTTGATAACTTTGAACGCGGAGAAAAAACACTGGAAAATACTGAAGATATTGAAAAAGTTAAAGAAAGTTTTAATCTTATTCATAAACAAGTATTCGATTCTCTGTCAAAAATGGGATTGGAAGAAATTAAAGCTATCGGCGAAGAATTTGATCCCAAATTTCATGAAGCCGTTATGCAAACACCTACCGATGACCATCCGGAACATACGGTTATTTCAGAACTTCAAAAAGGTTACAAATTAGGTGATAAAGTCCTGAGACCAACTATGGTTAATGTTGCAACCAAAGGATAGACTTTGATTTTAAGGAAGTAGAAATAACAGAATGTCAGATTATTATGAGATATTAGGTGTATCAAAAGATGCAACCAAAGATGAAATAAAATCAGCTTTCCGCAAGAAAGCCAGAGAGTTACACCCCGATGTAAATAAAGCCCCGGACGCAGAAGAAAAGTTCAAAGAGCTGGGAAAAGCTTACGATACGTTATCAGATGATAACAAACGTGCAACATATGACCGATATGGTGAAGACGGACTTAAAAATGCAGGATTTGATACAGGCGGCCCGTTTGCAGGGGGTTTTGGAGATTTAAATGATATTTTTGAAAGCTTCTTTGGAGGTTTTGGCGGTTTTGGATTTGGCGGAAGACCGGACCCGAATGCTCCAAGGCGTGGTGATGATTTAAGATATGACATCAAATTATCATTTGAAGAAGCTGTTTTTGGGGTAAACAAAACCATTCAGTTCAATCATCTTGAGTTGTGTAAAGACTGTAACGGAACAGGTGCGGCAAAAGGTTCTTCTAAAAAAACATGTACAAAATGCGGCGGCTCCGGTCAGATAAAAACCATTACAAGAACTCCTTTGGGTAACTTTGCACAAATTACAACTTGTCCGGTCTGTCACGGTGCAGGGGAGGTTATAGATAAACCATGCCCGACATGTCAGGGACAGGGTATGCTAAATACCGAGAAAAAAGTTGAGATTAAGATTCCTGCCGGCGTTGATAATATGTCTAAAATCAGAGTTTCCGGCGAAGGTGATTGCGGGGTAAACGGCGGACCTAACGGGGATTTGTTTGTCGTTGTATTTGTTGAACCGTCAAAATATTTCAAACGTGACGGAATAAACGTATTTACAGAACTTGAAATTACTCCTGCTCAGGCTGTTTTGGGTGATGTTGTAATGGTAAAAACTCTTGACGGAGAACAAGAAATAACAATTCCTGCAGGAATTCAGCACGAAAATATTGTAAAAATTAAAGGTGCAGGTATACCTGTAATTTCAAGACCTTCACAAAGAGGGGATCATATTGTTATAATAAAGATTGTAATTCCGACAAAACTTTCTGAAGAAGAAAAAAGATTGTATCAGGAATTATATGAACTCAACGGAGGCAGAAAACCTCAAAAATCAATTATGTCCAAGGTTAAAGGAGTATTTAAATAATGCGTAAATTATTAGCTTCAGTTTGTTTGTGTTTATTATTGGGAACGGGTGCTTATGCAAAACAAATTCCCCAACCGGTTCAGGACTTTATAAATAAGGATTTTCCGCAGACAAATTTCCGTTTTGACGGTGCAATCATTCTGCCCGACAACACAATGTATCTGCCTGTATTTCCGGCAAAAACAAATGATAATACCGAACTTGCAATAAAAACAAGTTATCCGACAAATTCTGTTATGAGTCAAAAACCGGATATGATTATCCTTGATAACAATTTTGTATTGTTGAAGGTAATTAACGTAAACGGCAAAAAGACTGTCATTAATCTTGACGAAACACCTGAAGAATTGCAATCAGGACTTTTACCTCAGGACATCCTACTGCCAAAAGGTCTTGTAATCCCGACAAGTCTGGAAGGGATTATCGGAAACATTGATGTTACTGTGGCAGAAGATACAGGCTTGAGAATAAATAATACCAGAATTAAAGGTAAAAATTCAACAGTACCTGTCGAACCTCTGAACGGAAAATCTTTCTACATTTCATCAGGTGCAAACAAGAACATTCAGGTAATCAATTCTAATGCACAACAGCCTGAATATGCCCTTGAACAATCTTATGTTATAAACGATTTGAAAGAATTTAACAACGAATTTTTACTTGTTACTTATTTTGATTTCAAATCTATGAATATAATTTCACTTATGGATGAAAAAGTGATTAAACAGGTTAATTTTGATTCCGTGCCGGAACAAGTATTGATAGATAAAGACAACAAGCTTGCTTATATAACATCCGGCTCAAATTCAAGTGTTTACATCTTCAGCCTTGACTCAATGACTCTGAAAAAACAACTCAAAATCAACGGGAAATGTGAAAAGTTTACTCTGTCAGAAGACGGTTCAAAACTTTTCTATGTAGACAGAAACACAAACAATATCTGGGTTGTAGATTTTGATAAAAATTATAAGTTGATTAATATCGGAAGTTTTCCGAACGTTTCAAAAATTGCATACGCAAACGGCAAAATATACGTAACAAGCAGAACAAAAAACAGAATTGCCATAGTTGATTATAAAACTCTGGAATTCAAAAACGAACTTGAAGTTTGCGAAAAACCTGTTGATTTGTACGCAAAAGGAGATGATTTGTTTATCCTTGGCGCACAGGAAAATATTATTGAAGTTTTGAATACAAAAGATGATGTTTTAACAGACAAACTGTTTTTGAACACTAACGCTTTTGCAACAAACATCACACCGATTGCGAACAGCAATTTGATAATGATAACAAACGCTCTGCCCGGTTTATACTCGGTTGTTGATACGGACATAAAAGAGGTTGTCAAAACAAGTCCTCTGGCCGTTCCTGTTCGCGAAATCGTCGTAACAGATACTGTTAAAACAATTAAATAACGATTGCAGTATAAACAATGATACAGTATATCCATCAGGATATACTATATTTCCGATTGTAACAATTACCTCAAAATTTCTAAAGTTTTCTTATTGAACTGCCGTATATGCTATCAGAAGGCAGATATACGAGGATTACACTATGCTTAGAAAGTACGTTCATAAACGTTCTAAGTCTATGGCTATAAAGACATTGACCTTAGCTTCTTTTGCGCCATTATTACTAAATTCTCAGGCACACGCAATAACTTATGATAATTCTGCTTCATCATTTGGCTCTATATATACATTTGTTGAGAATCCTGAAGAATCCAATTCGGGTGCATTTTTTACTTTTCCTGACGGAACAAAAAAATATATTGATATTAAAAAAACCACATACACTTTAACAGATGGCAGCTCAGGAAATTTGGGATATTCGTGGAATAATTCCACTCGCAGATTTACAATTACATCAGAGCATAATTCTACGCAACGTTACAATATGACAATTCTTGATGGTGATTATGTGCGTTCAAACGGAGGAACTGGAGGTGCAGTATATAGTGTCGGCAATAATTATGATACTGTTAATGTAAATGTCTTGGGAACTACTGCCGATTATGGCTCTATTCATATTTCAGGCGGAAACTTGAACACATTTAATGCAAACTTTATTGGCAATAGGGTAAGTTATAGTGGTGCCGGATTTTATCTGAAAGGTAATGGTACTGTCGGCAGTATAAACGGTGATTTTATAGGTAATTGTGCAGGCAGCGGGTCAACAAATTATGGCGGCGGTATTTTTAACATGTTGGGCACAATTTCAGATATTAAGGGGGATTTTATATTAAATTCTGCCGGTAAAGGCGGTGCAATACATAATAGCAAACAAATCGGCAATATTACGGGTAATTTCTTTGGTAATAAAGCTGTATACCAAGGTGGTGCAATAAGTAATGATGGGACTATAACTGGTGTAATCAAAGGTAATTTTTTAGGCAATTATGTTTACAGGCCATCAGGCACGGCATATGGTGGTGCAATATATTCAAATAAAGATATTACCGTAGTATCAGATAATGGTTTTATGTCAAGATTTGAAGGTAATTATGTTGAAGATCAAAGGGGTAAACGTTCAGAATCAATATATATGTCA
>JAFYDY010000018.1 GCA_017544545.1 bacterium | reverse complement strand
GATTTGTCCTGCTTTATATCTGTTCCATAAATCTGCCAATTCTTGTTTGAATTCATCTTTTCGTTGTTGAGCCTGTGCTGTGGTATCATTAGGTTGTCTTATATTTGATAAGAAGGTCATATCTTCGCTGCCGAGCAGGTATTTTGCAAGTGTATTGTAGTGAGCATTAGAAACTGAATTTTTGCCGCGATCTCTGTTTGTTGAGATAAGTTTTTCCAAAGCCATATCAATTAAAATTGTATCTAAATCACCGTATACACCTTTGAAGTTATTAATTTCGGATTGAGTAATCGTTGCGGTTTTATTGGTGCCCGGATAATTTTTAAATATAACTTTATAGTTTGTTCCGGACTGTATTATGTCTACATAATTAGACAAATTGCCGTAATTCTTATTTCCACAAATACCGTTAATTAAGGCCAATAGTCTGCAATCAGGAACTGTTCCCTGCATAGCCCAGCCTTCATAGCTATCAGCACTGACGGATGATGTGAAGAATTCCAGTTTTTCTTCTGCATTACTTATGTTTGAATTGTTCAGGTAAAGAACTTTATCTTGTCCGTCACCGCCATCAACAACGGAAGCGATGTCGTTTAATACAATGTAATCGTTACCTGAGCCTGTATTTATTTTATTATTACGGGTTGAGTTGCAATATACTGTTTGACCAAATTCGTTTCCAACCTGTAATCCGGTTGCATTCGGATTGCTGCCTGCACTATAGTAGCCCTGACTGTCTTTTACGAACGCTACTCTTACAATGTCATCGCCGTCATCGGTGGAAATTTCGCAATTGTTACCCAAAAGAATGATGTCATCTTTTTGGTTTTTGTTTGCAACCATTTTAATATTGTCCCCGGTTACAACAAGTCTGCCGTTTGCCAGAAATTCAAATTTGGCAGTGGTTGATGAACCGATAGACGTTAATGTATATTGATAATTTGCCCCTCCGAACGGATTAACAAGAGTTAAAACTTTTTCTTCCTCCGTTAGTGTGACAGTTTTTTGTGCGCTGCCGCGTGTGAGTTTTAAGCCTTCATCAACAGGCTTTTGATCTTCTTCTGCCGGACCTGTTCCGTCTGTGCCGTCTTCTCCGATTTCAGGATCTTCCGGTATGACAGGTTCTGTCGGATTAGTCGGATTAGTCGGATCTGTCGGATTTGTCGGATTTGTCGGAGTCTCCGGCTCTGTAATTTCGGGTTTTTCCCCGGTTATTAACCATAAAATAAGTTTTTTCAGTTTATCAAGCAACGTTTCACCGATTGTTTTGTATATGCCAACATCGGTGATTTTTTTGCCCTCGTCCTGAGCTTTAATCCCTTCTTCAACATCTTCGTCAGACAACTCGCCGAGAGCACTGACTTCTTTCCCGCCAAGTGTGGCAGTGTCTCCGCTCACGATATTGTACTGCGGATTATCATCCGCAGCGCTCGTGTTTTCTAACTCATCCTGAGTTCCCGTTTCTGCAGTGCAGTCGGTTGCTTTGGGAGTGTATTTAAATAGTGCCAGTAAGTCGTAATTTTCCATAATCATAGTTACGGAATTTTTAAAATAAAACTTTAGTATGTAATTTGGAGGTAAATGGACTAAATCGCCTATACTGCAAGGGAAAGAGGAGATATAAATTCGTGTTTACAATTATTAACAATTAATAAAAAACAACCCCCGTCTTTTTGAACGGAGGTCGTTCTTTAGATTTTTATAATTAAACCATTTCAGCAACTTTAGATGCATTTTTGTTTGCAATTTCAACCAAAGATGAAATTGTTGCAATCATTGAGATTGTTGAATTCAGTTTGTTTACGCATGAACCGCATCCGATAGCTGAAGCGCCTGCTGCAAATGCAAACGGAGCTGTTGTCGGGTTAATGCCGGTAGCTGTCATAACAGGTATTTCAACGTTTCTTACGAGTTCAACGGTATTTGAAAGTGTCAATTCAGCTCTGTCCATCAATGCTCTTGCACCTGTCAAATTAGTGTCAGCAGAGTAATGACCTTCTGTCTGGATTAAGTCAATTCCCATAGATTCTAATTTAACGGCAAGTGCGATTTGATCATCTATTGAGATTTCACCGGGAATGGTTACTGACATAAATACTTCTTTGCCGTTAAGCAATGAAATTGTTTTTTCAACCATTTTAAGAACATCATTTGCATCAAATGACATACCTTTTTTATACAAAACATCAAAGTTTCCGAATTCTATAGCATCAGCACCGAGTTCAACAGCTTTTACCAATTCCTCAGGGATAATTGAAGATACAAATATCGGCATATCTGTCATTGAACGAACTTCAGAAATAATATCTTCTCTTGCACAGATATCAACAGCAGTTGCGTGTGCAGATTCTGCTGATGTAACTACTTGTTTGATATTTTCAATATCGTAGTTGTCGATACCTGCAATAATTTTTACAGCACGTTTTTCTTCAAGTGCATGCTTAAATGAATCAATTCTACTCATAATTTTCTCCTTAAATCTAATTGAATCCCGTATGTCTGGATTATACATTAAAATTTTAATATTTTCAAGAACTAACCGTCAAAATGGTTGTAAGGGAATATATTTTAAACTCGGGGATGAAAATAATTTAGTAAAGAGGTAAAATATGAAGAAAGTATTTTGTATATTTATAATTGTTCTGTCAATGTTCTATTCGTGCGTTTTTGGGGAATATGCTCCGGATGAACAGGTAAATATAAGTGTTTATGAAAAAATCAGCCCTGCTATTGTGGCGATTGAAGCTCAGGTGAAAGACGGAATATCTGCAGGTACAGGGTGTATTGTGTCGTCAGACGGGCTTATACTCACTGGTTCTCACGTTGTGGAGGACTACAAAGAAATAGAAGTTACTACGCATAACGGTCATACATACAAGGCTCAGTTTGTCGCTCAGATGGGTAAACATAAGGATTTGGCTCTGATAAAAATTAATCCGAGGACTCCGCTGCAAACGGTTTCGTTTGCTGATTCAGAATCCGTCAAGGTCGGGCAAAAAGTTCTTTCTATCGGGAATCCGTTCGGGTTTTCAAATACATTGACTCTGGGTATAATTTCAAGGATAGACTATGTGAAAAACAGGTTTCAGACGGATGCTGCCATAAATCCCGGTTGTTCCGGCGGTCCGTTATTAAATTCAACAGGTCAGGTTATCGGGATAAGCCAGTCAATTTATAATCCGGATCATAATATTTCTAATATAGGGATAGGTTTTGCAATTCCTTCAAATGAAGCCATAAAATTTATCGCTTCCGTTGATAAGAAAAAATATGCTCAGAAAAAATAATTTAAGCAATGTAAAATACAAGATTGACGAGAAAATCTGCAACGAGCATATAGATTGTTGAAAGAATTGCTGCCTGTGTTGTTGAGGTACCGACTTCTTTTGCTCCGCCTTTTGTTTCATAACCTTTTGTTGCACAAACCAAGGCTATAAGCGCCCCGAAAATACAGGCTTTTAATAAACTTACATAAATATCTTTTGTGGACATCCATGCCCAAGCAGATGCCATATATCTTGCAGGATGCAAATTGATTGTTCCGAGTGCAACTACAAGCCCACCTGCAATACCGACAAATTCGGCAATCAACACAACCATAGGAACGGTAATGGCAGATGCAAGAATTCTGGGAGTGAAATAATATCCGACAGGACTAATTTGTAATGTTTTTATAGCATCAACCTGTGATGTTACCTGCATATTTGCAATTTCGGCAGAGATAGCTGTTCCTGCTCTTGCCCCGATTGCCAAAGCCACAAAGCCCGGTGCAATTTCTCTTATCATAACAACGGCAATGGTTCCGCCGATATACGCTTCAGCACCTGTCATCAAAAATTGTTTTGAGACCTGAATGGCAATGACGGCAGACGATATAAATGCTATGACCAGAGATATTGGTAATGAGTCAAAACTTATTGCAGCGGCCTGAGTAATAATTGTCTTGAATTTTACATTCCCGCCAAAGATGTATTTAAAACATTCTATTAAGTTTTGAATACATAAACCTAAAAATTTAATCAAGTTTCAACTCCTTTGTAACTTATTATATCATAAAAATTTATACCTTAGTTGTGTTTGTTGTATACTAGTGTGAGTTATCAGGAAAGGATATTATATGAAGCAGATTGTTGTATCAGGAATGCGTCCAACAGGGAAATTACATTTGGGACATTATCTTGGCGTAATACAAAATTGGGTTCAATTACAGGATAAATATGATTGTTATTTCTTTGCGGCAGACTGGCATGCTCTTACAACAAAATATGACAAGACAGAAGATTTACGCCAAAACACGCTTGACGTAATTATGGACTGGCTTGCCTGCGGAATTGATCCGGAAAAATCCGTAATATATGTTCAGTCTTTGGTGCCTGAAATCGCTGAACTGAATATATATCTCGGGATGATTACTCCTCAGAACTGGGTGGAACGAGATCCGACTCTGAAGGATATGGCAAAGATTTTAAAAACAAAAGAAGGTCAGGGACAGCAGATAAATTACGGTCTGATGGGCTATCCTGTCCTGATGAGTGCCGATATAATGATGTTTAATGCAGATTTTATTCCTGTCGGAATTGATCAGGTTGCACATATTGAAATAACACGAGATATTGCAAGAAGATTTAATAACCTATACGGAGAAGAATTTTTTAAAGAATCAAAGCCGTTATTGAATAATTGTTCTTTAATCTGTGGTCTTGACGGAAATAAAATGGGTAAATCCTTTAATAATGATATTAAAATTTCTGATACGGCAGAGGAAACGTCAAAGAAAATAATGACAGCAATTACTGACCGTTCAAGATTGAGAAAAGATGATTTGGGACACCCGGATGAGTGCGAAGTAGCGTTCAAATACTGGAAAATCTTTGGCTCAGAGGAAGAAGTTCAGACTGTTCGCACAGAATGTGAGCAAGGACAGAGAGGTTGCGCTCAGTGTAAACGTCAGCTTGGTGAAAAAATTAATGAAACCTTTGCGCAGATAAGAGAACGCAGAAAATATTATGAAGAGCATCCTGAAATTGTTGAAAAAATAATTGAGGATGGCTCTGCAAGAGCAAGGGAAAAAGCAAGAGAAGTCTTGACCAAAATTCGTAGTTTGGTTAAAATGTACTAATAAAATTTTCGTGTATAATAACATGTACACGAGAGGTGTTTTTAAGAGGTAAGGATATGAATACAGTTACAATAGTAGGCAGAGTCGGACGAGACGCTTCTGAAGATTACAAATCTTTTGAATCAGGTAAAACAAAGGCAAGATTTTCTGTTGCCGTTAATCGCTGGGATTCCAAATTAAAAGAAGAAGTTACCGATTGGTATAATGTTGAAGTTTGGGATAAACAAGCAGAGTTTGCATACAATTATGTAAAAAAAGGCAGACAGGTTGTTATCGACGGTTCTATTGCAAATAATCGCTGGAGTGATAAAGCAACAGGTGAAGAAAAAGAATCATTCTTTATCAGAGCTAATACTATAAAATTGCTCGGATCAAGAAATGATGTGGATAATTCGGCGGCGTAATGATTACAAGTTATAATACAATCGGTATTGTAGCCGATGATTTAACAGGTGCAAATGATACGGCTCTGCAATTTAAATTGAATGGAGCCGACACTAATATTTTGCTGAATAAAGATATTGAGCCTAAACTCTCGTCGTTTGAGCAGGCATGGGCAATTTCTACAGAATCCAGAAATATTGCACCCGAAGATGCTTTTGAAAAAGTAAAAGCTGCAACCGAAATGTTTATTGAAAAAATTAATCCGGATTTTTTCTATAAGAAAATAGATTCAACAGTCAGGGGTAATATTGCGGTTGAAGTACTTTCAATGCTTGAAGTTCTCGGCTGGGATGCGGCAGTTATAATGCCGGCATTTCCGCAGGAGGGAAGGACGACAGTCGGCGGATATCACCTGCTAAAAGGTGTTCCGATTGAAAGAACCGAAATGGCGATTGATCCTCATTCTCCCATTACAGAATCACACCTTCCGACCATGCTGAAATCTCAGCTTGGGGAAAAGCTGGAAGGCCTGGTTGATAGCGTAAATTTGCAAACCGTAATGGATGGCGCAGGCCCGATACTGAAAACAATAAATGAAAAAATAAATAACGGTGCAAAAATAATTGTAGCTGATGCCGTTTCTACAACAGATTTGGAGCAGATAACTCTTGCAATGGAAAAATCCAATTACAAATTGCTGCCTGTCGGAACTGCTGCTGCTGCAAAAGTTTTGAGTAATATATGGTTGTCCGGCAAAAATAGTGAAGACGTTCTGCCGGTAAGATTACCAAAACTTCCAAAATTAATCATCTCAGGAAGCGCCACTCATATTACTGCAAATCAAATTGATAAATTTGAGCAAAATGAAGATTATGAAGAAAAAAGCCTCGTTATTGAATTGAATATGGATACCGTTCTTCAGGGTGTCAGGGATGAATTGGTCGAACGTGTCGTTTCAAATCTGAGTGGTGACAATATTGTATTAATTCATACATCTAAGCTTTTAAACAATTTTGACGGTTTTTCCGAAGATACCGCAAATGCTGATTTGACAAAATCAGGTTTGGCAAATGTGGTGACGGATTTTCTCGCTGATTTAACCCAGAGGGTGTTATCAAGGGTAAAGGCTGTTTTGATTACTCTGGGTGGCGAAACCTCTTACAAATGCTGTAACAAAATTGATGCAAATCAACTGCAGTTAATTGATGAAGTTTTGCCGGCAATCGCCTTGAGTAAAAGTGCGATGGCCGATCAGTGGATAGTGACAAAATCCGGCAATTTAGGCGGGGTGAATACATTACTGGAAATTTTGAATTACTTTGAAAAACACGAAGAGTAGCTATGGAAAAAATTGCAATTACAACAGGTGATCCAAATGGTATAGGCGCAGAAATTACAATAAAAGCTCTGCGAACTTTAGACTTGCCATCAGACAAGTTTGTTTTGATATCTAATGCAGATGTTTTGAAAGCCAACGGCGGCGAGGATATTTGCGAGAAGTATGAAATAATTGAAATTCCGTTCTCGGTGAATGATATTAAATATGGGAAAGTAACAAAAGAATCCGGTGAATTTTCGTTCCGGACCTTAGAGCAGGTTTGCCGAATCAAACCAAGAGCAATAGTAACTGCTCCGGTTTCAAAGTTTGCACTGTATCTTGCAGGGCATGTATATAGCGGACAAACTGAGGTTTTACAAAAATATCTGGCTCATGACGGACAATCGGCAGAAATGCTTTTTGTTGCAGGGGGTTTTAAGGTGCTTCTTTTGACAAGGCATTGTGCTTTAAAAGATGTAATTTTGACAAAAGAGCTGATTGTGGATAAAGTGCAGAATCTGGCAAATACCTTTAAAACACACTTTGGTATTGAAAGTCCGAAATTTGCACTATGCGGATTTAATCCTCATGCAGGTGAAGGTGGTATTATGGGCAGTGAAGAAATCAATATCATGGCTCCGGCAGTTCAGATTCTAAGGGCTAAGGGAATTGATATAACAGAACCTTTGCCTTCAGATACCCTTTTTACCGGTGCAGCAAAAGCATATTATGAGAATAGAAAAGATGTGTATGACTGTTATATAGCGAATTATCACGATCAGGGCTTAATTCCGATAAAAACAGTTGCCGGTGATAAAACAGTTAATATGACAATCGGACTTGATATTGTGAGAACATCCCCCGGACACGGCACGGCGTTTGATATTGCAGGAAAAAATATTGCAAGTCCGGACGGTATGATTGAAGCGATAAAGGCTGTTTTATAAACTCTTCGGGCATAATTTATTGTATTCGCATCTTGAACAGTTTTGACAATTTGGTTTATAGATATTGTCGGAAGATATTGCTGAACATATAGACAAAATACGTTTTGTGTAATCAGTTTTTTTCGTTTCGTCAAATGGGATTATGTGGTTTTTGTTTTGTTTAAGGTCTATATAAACAAATTCAACAGCTGCCTTTTGGTTTAGGTGCTTGTCAAGAGCGAGAAGATAAACCATTGTCTGAAAATCATATGTCGGATTTTCCGGAATTGAGCCTGTTTTGTAATCCAAAATGTAGTATTTGTCCTCATCAGACATAACGGCGTCAAGCCTCCCGCCAATCCAATAATTATCAAGTTTGAACGATAGTTGAAATTCTGATTTGTAGCACTTCTTTTGAAAATACGGGTTTTGGAATAAGGCTGTCCAAACCTTGTATTCTTCCGGCGTCAAGACTTTTTCCAACCGTGTGATATCTGTTCCCTGCAGATAATAATTTGCAAGAGCGTGAATCTTTTTGCCTTTTTCAAATGGTGTTGCAGGGCGCGGAACATTTATACGTTCAACATACTGATAATAAAATTTTTTCGGACATATTAGATATGTTTTTAGCATATTGGGTGAATATATCATAATAGCCCTCCCGACAGTTCTTCAAAAATTTTACATGGTTCGTTTTTATAGATTCTCCCGTATTTTTTAGCATTCGTGCTGGTAGTTATGAAAAGTTGATTTTTTGCCCTCGTGATTGCAACATATAAGAGCCGCAGATTTTCAGACAGAATATCCTGTTTTAGCTCAAAGTCAGTTTTTCTTTTGTTGTTTGGAGTCAGAGCTTTAACAGATTCAATAAACGAAGATGATTTAAGGCTGATATTGTCAATGCCGAGCGTAAGATTTTTATCTGTTAATTCCGGCAGGAAAACGAGATTAAACTCATCCCCTTTGGATTTGTGCATTGTCATAATTTGTACTTTGCCCTGCAAGAAGGTTTTATCATCCTCATCTTCTTCGGAGAAAAACTTAAAGCCGCTGAGATTAGGTTTCTTTGCCAGTTCATTCAGGGTACTTACGGCATAGTCCAGAGAATCATTTTTTATGCAAATTCTTTTTATAAGGGTTGAGATCAGATAAATATTAGATTTTTCAATATCGCTTTTGAAAAATTGCAGTCCAGCTTTTATTGCTATCTCGTTTGGCTGAAGGTATGAAAGAGAAACCCAGTAATTTAAATCCCAGTAAAACTGCTGAAGATGAACATTTTCAAGGTCGTCTGCATTTAGAGAAATGAATGCATTTTCATATTTTTCAATATCTTTTTCACGTCCTCTCTCATAAAATCCGAGTTCTGAAAGTGTTTTGTACCCTTCGGCAATTACGTTGTTATTGAAGGGTAAAAGTATCATCTTCATTACTGCAAATATTGCACGGAAAATGGATTTTTGTTCAAGACAATGATTTCTTGTGATTACACTCAGACCGCTATCTTCAAGCAGTTTTTGCCATTCCGTAACCTGATAATTGTTCCTTAACAGTATTCCGATGGTGTATTGCGGATTTTTGGAAAGAGTTTCTTTTATTGTTCTCAGGACAAAATCTTTTTCGTCAGTCGGTCTTTCAAAGATTTGTGAAAAAATGCCGTTTTTCAGTAAAGGGGCAGGGTTTTTGTCCCCGACAGGCTGCATATACATCTCAAAAAATGCGTTTTTACTTTCCGGCATTGAGCAGGCATTTTTTACGAGAGAATTTGCAAAATTCCATACATCGTACGTGCAGCGCTGAGAACAATCCATAGAAACATTTTTATTTTCTGTTATAAATTTACGGAATCCTTCCACGTCGGAATTTGAAAAAGTTGCCGTTATGGATTGGTTTACATCTCCGCATCGGATGATATTCCCGTGTTTTCCTGCCAAAAGCGATATCAGTTCCTGTTGAACTGATGAGGAATCCTGGGCTTCATCTTCTATAATGTATTCGCACAAATCCTGATAATGCGACAATATATCGGGGTTTTCTTTCAGTATTTTAACAGAACCCGTTAGCATATCGTCGTAGTCAATAAGGTTGTATTCTTTTAATGTATCTTGGTATATTTGGAAAAAGCTTAAAAATTGTAAAAGTTTTTTATCCATGATTTGTTTGCCAATACTTTTACCGCCGTTAATTTTAAATATTGACACTGCTCTGTCAAATTCTTCAATTAATTTTTTATCAACTTTTAATCGGAACGAAATTTCTCTTAAAATTCTGCCTCTTTGAGAATCGTCGCATATCTCAAAATCTTCACTAAGCCCGAGTTTTTCGTAATTCCCGTTTTCTTTTAATATTTTCAGGGCAAGGCCGTGGATGGTGCTGATATTCGGTAATTTAGAAGATTTTTTATTTATTTTTTTTATTTTTTCTCTGAAATTTCTTGCCGCAGAATCCATATATGTGAGGACAAAGATTTTTTCGGGAGGGATTCCTTTGTCTAAAAGTTTTATAATGAGAGCAAGCAGAATAGTTGTTTTCCCTGCTCCCGGCACTGCAGAAACTCCCATATGGCCGTTTTCATAATCAAGAACAGGCTGTTGGTCTTTTCTGGGTGTGATGTTGTATTCTTTTGTACATTCCGTCTCATCCTTTTCATCTGAGGTGATAATATGATTTTCTATACCACCAAAGTTTTCAATACCGTTAGAATCAAAAAGACTTGAGTAGCAATAGATTTCTGACGTTGAATTTAGGGATAATTTTCTCAAAACTCTTGCGGTTTTATCTTTTGAAAGTGTTAAATTATCGTCAAGTGTATAGTCCTTCTTAAACCAATCCTTTTGGAAAACCCAGGCATTATAGAGTGGGCCGGTATCTGATTTTATCCATTCAGAGCTTGTAATATCAAGCCATATCTGGTGCTTTGTCGTTATGTGGTTATCAATTATTTTTTGCGGGGTAGAAACAATAAGGTCATTTTTGTTTATATCAAGGATTGAATAGGGATTTTCCGCAATGATTGAATTTTGCGCCTGAAGAATTATATCAGTCTTTCTTTTATTGAACTCTTCTCCGAAGATATTTTCAAAATCGGTAATCTGTTTTATGAAGAAATTGTACTTGTTTATCTCGTTGTAGTTTATTATATTCAGGCAAAACAGCTCATTGTATATTTTTACAAGCTGTTCGGAAATTTTTTCTTTTGATTCGGAAAGTTCGTTTATAATATTTAAGAGCTTTGAATACTTTTCGTTGTATTCATCGTCCGAAAATACGTACGGTGCGAGGACTTTTGTCCGGTGAAAATTATCCAGTATTTCTTCGCAATATTTAAGCGGTATCTGCAAAAATTCCGAAAGGATTATTCTGATATCAAATTCGTTAAGGGTGTTTTTTAGTTCAGTGTTCAATTTCAGGATGGTTAGAGCCGCTTTTACAAGTCTGTTTTGGATGAGCTTTTCACTTCCTGACAGGTAAAGCAGGTTGATGTTATTTTTAAGCCCTTCCCGGAGTGAAAATTTTAGCATCTCATCAATAACGGGCGAGATTATCGCAATTTCGCAGGGTGCAACTTTATCTTCGTGTATAAGTTTGTTAATTTTTGCTATGGCTTCATCTATCATGGCTGAGCGTTTTGCAAATGTTTCGTATCTAAAGCCCGGTAGAATATTTTCTTCATCG
>JAFYDY010000017.1 GCA_017544545.1 bacterium | reverse complement strand
TTTGTAATAAGAGAAGCTCTGGAATTAGTCGATCCTGTGAGCGTTCACCTGTTCAGACTTTTGACCGTTATGAGAATACCTATTCATATAAATTTATTAAAATCTCTCAATTTGTATGAGGAAGAAAAAGCAGCATTTTTTGCACACAATTCCATACTGGCAACTAACGGCCAATGTTTGTATCTGAAGGATTATTTCAGAGATATTATTGAAAATCAGATTCCTGACAATGTCAGAATAAAACTTCACAGTGCCTGTGTTGATTTGTACAACACACAATTACCTTTGAAGCCGCTGGAACGAGACCTGATGCTTTCCCGTCAGACAATGAGAAACGAAATAGAATATCACAGTATGTTCATTCCTAAAAAACCTGCGCTTAATCAGGTGAAAGAAATTCCGGTCGAACCAATGGTTGCAAAAACAACCGCACCTGTGACAGAAGCACAGGAAAAAGAAGCGCCCAAGGAAGAAACAAAAGAAGAAAAACTTAAAAAAATCAGTTTCATTGTTGAAGATGAAAATGTAATGAACAATATTGCAGATTCAATAAAAGATTTCATAACGACAAGCATAAAAGACAACGAACTTGAAGTTGCAAGTCAAAGTATGTCCTTGGCTCAGGTTATGAATGCCGCAAAAAGCGAAGAAAGCAAGTACAATTACAAACGTGTAATAATGCTCTACAAGCAAGCTTTGACAAAAACAACCGATGATGACTTCTACACGTTTTTACCGACAATTTATTATAAAATGGCAAAGGCATACCAAAATCTTTCGAGCTGGTATGAGGCGCTTGAATATTATACTCAGGCTCAGGATTTCTATGTAAATACCTCAAATCCGATAAAAGTTGCCGAAATGAAGCTTGAAATCGCAAATATTTACTACATAATGTATAAAATTGATAATGCAAGATTCATTCTGAACGAGCTTGAAAAAGAAGAAAACCTGCCAAACGAATTGAAAATAAAAATATATATGACAGGTGCAAGATTAAGCAACAGTTCGAGTATTGAATACAAATATTATAAAAAAGCTCTGCCTTTGATTGAGGTCGGAACAGATAAAACCCTTGTGTCAGAACTTTACTATAAATATGCAGTTGCAAGTGATGAGGCAGATGATCCCAAAACAGCCGCAATATATTATAAAAAATGCATCGATCTTGATTCAAATCCAAAGAATAATCCTTATATATCAATGTCTTTGGCAAATCTTGCGGAACTGTATGACGAAGCGGGAGCAACACAGTTTGCAATTAAGTATTACACCGAAAGTATCGAGCTTGATAAAGCTGCAAACAATTATAACGGGATGTACTATTCTTCAATACATCTCGGAGAAATTTATGCGGCAAAAAATGACACTCTGGCTCTTGAGCACCTGAATAATGCTCTGAATTATGCTACAACGCTCAATGAACCGTTCTATATTGCAGGTGCTTCACTGGAAATAGGTGAATTTCACCTGAAACGCAGAAACTTTGAAGAGGCATACAAAATGTTCATTAATGCCTACAAAATAGCCGAAAAATCCTTCACAAAAGATAATCTTGATAAAATTAAATCAAGATTGAATGACGTAAAACACCGTGTGTCAGAAGAAATTTTTGCACAGTTACAGGAAAAATATGGCAAATAAAGAATATTACAAAAACTATATGGCAATATTTCTGGAAGAAAATTCCAAGATTAACCTTATTTCAAAAAATGACGAAAAATATTTGTGGGAAAAGCACGTATTTGACTCTCTTGCCTTCGGGAATTTTTATGAAAAATATCTGGACGACAAAAAAAATATCACCCTTTTAGATATCGGGACAGGCGGAGGATTTCCGGCATTGCCTATAGCTATAACATATCCTGATATTGAAGTTACTGCACTTGACAGTATCGGTAAAAAAATCAGAGCAATTGAAAATATTTCCGAAAAATTAAAACTCAAAAATATACATCCCTTATGTATGAGAGCGGAAAATTTGGACAGAGAATTTGATGTAGTGACTTCCCGTGCAGTATCATCTCTTAAAAATATATGCGAATATGCCCTGCCAAGACTCAAAAAAGACGGATTTTTTGTTGCCTACAAATCCCGTAAAGCTCCGGAAGAGATTGAAGAAGCGACACCCGTTCTGAAAAAATACAACGCAAAAATTATTGAGATAATAGAATACGACTTACCTCTTGATGAAAAGATAACTAGAAATTTAATTATTATTAGTAAATAATTTGTACGTTTACTTTTCTTGCTCTTGCTTTATTATCAAAATCAACGAGGACAACCTGCTGCCACTGTCCCAATTGTAAAACTCCGTCTATCAAAGGCACGTGAGTTGAATTACCGACAATGGATGCTCTTATATGAGAATATCCGTTTCCGTCATGCCACATCTCATCGTGGTGATATTCTTTATCCGAAGGGGCAATTCTTTCCATGACTTCCGGAAAATCAACCAAAAGGCCAGGCTCAAATTCAATATTAGTAATAGAAACAGTACTGCCTTGTGCATAAATAAACACAACGGCATTTTGCAATTCATAGTTGTACACAACATTTCTGATTTGTGGTGTTATATCAATTATATCGGTATTTCCCTGTGTATGTACCGTAAATACATCATTGATAATTGTCATGGCTTTTACATATACCCCCGTTTTTGTTAATTCTATAACAAACATAAAATAATAGCATTTTAACAATTATACTTTTTTTTTAATTTTTGCTATTCTTTTGGTATGGCAACAAATATTTACGCTCTGACAGATTCGCATCAGGAAAGCAGAAATCTTGCCCGAATACTCAGCGGAATCTGCAATTATGAAAAAGATAAAACAAAACCGTTTTTAATATTGGACGGGGGAGATTTATTCAAAGGTATCTATGACAGAAATTTGTCCGTTGAAGAATACCTCAAAATCAAGCAGCTTTTTCCTAATGCACAAATATTTTTAACCCTTGGAAACAACGATTTTGGATTCAAAAAATCAGATTTTGAATTTTTAAAAGACACTATCCAAAAATTTAAAAATGCTGGAATTGAATTTGTCTGCGCAAATATGTATGAAAGCAAAACCGGGGCAACGGCAGATCTTGTACCCCAATATAAAATTGTAAATTTTGACGGCAAAAGAGTTTTAATAACAGGGTTTTGCGTAAATAATTCCTGTGCAAAAAACTTTGGCTATTCCTTTAAACCTATGGAAGAAGCGTACGCAGAACTGATAAAAACAGTAAAAGAACCGTATGATAAAGTAATCGTTCTCAGCCACCATTGGTATTCCTATAGCAAAGATTTAAAAGAATTTTCAAAAAATACCGTCTCAGAAATTAATCTTATAATCGGAGGTCACGAACATTCCCCAATTCCTCCGGATTATGAAAGAAAAATCTTTTATCCGTTATCATTTGCAAGATCTTTATACAAAATGACACTTGATAATGATTTTGACGGTATTGAAGAAATACCGTTGGAAAAACTTGAGATGGTACCTGAATTTGAAAATCCGATTTTACAATATGAACAAGCTACAAAAATAAAAGAGCCTGTTGCCAAAAGACTTTTAGACCTTACAAAAAAATATTCCGACCCTTGTCCTTTGGGAACCTTTATTTCAGATAATATGAAAAGGCTGGGGCAGACAGATATCGCTTTTCATTCAACAGGATTTACAATGGCACACATACCGTTGGGCGAAAGCAAGGTTATAAGTGAATATGATATAGACAGAGTCATATGCAAAGATTCTTCTTTTATCTGCAAAATGGAACTTTCAGCAAGTGATTTAAAGCAGGTATTTGATAACGCAACCAGTCTGCGTATGTACAGAAACAGAGGGAACACCAAATTTGTTCAGTGTTCAGGAAATATAACCATTACAGGTAGAGGAAATCCTGAGGATAAAACCTACAAAATCACACAAATAAACATTGACGGGGTTGATTTACTTGACAAAAACGGTGAAGTTGCAGATACGAACAGAAAATACACCTGCACAACAGATGCCTATATTGCGGCAGGAGAACAGGGCTTTGATGTTTTAAAAAACATTCCCTCCGTTCCAATCCTTGATAACGGAGAAAAAATTTCACTCAACAGAGTGTTATACAAATCCCTTCTTTATGCGGAACAAACCTTTGACGGCAACCCGCAATACCCCAGCTTTAAAATAATTGACCTTACATAAATTCTTGCAAGCTGTCCACTTTTATTGTATTATTTAATTCCAGAGAGTACAGACTAAGGAGAATTAATATGATACTTGACAGAGTGAACTATCCGCAGGATTTAAAAGTTTTATCATATGAGGAATTGAAAACACTTGCTTCTGAAATAAGAGAACTTATAATCAAAAAAGTTAATATAACGGGTGGTCACATGGGACCGAATCTTGGCGTAGTTGAAGCGACAATAGCTATGCACTATGTATTTGACACTCCCGCTGACAAGATAGTATATGACGTATCGCATCAATGCTATCCGCATAAAATTTTGACAGGAAGAAAAGAAGGTTTCACAAACCCTGACAAGTATCTCACCTACACGGGCTACACTGCACCCGAAGAAAGCGAATATGACCTGTTCAAAGTAGGACATACTTCAACTTCTGTCAGCCTGGCAACAGGTGTTGCAAAAGCAAGAGATTTAAAAGGCGAAAATTATAATGTTATCGCTCTTATCGGGGACGGTTCTTTAACAGGCGGTGAAGCACTTGAAGGACTTGATAATGCAGCCACGCTCGGTTCTAACATCATAATAGTAGTAAATGACAACGAAATGTCCATAGCAGAAAATCACGGTGGAATTTATGATAATCTTAAACTGCTTCGTGATTCAAACGGAAAAGCAGAACCGAATTTCTTTAAAACACTCGGTTTTGAATACCTGTATGTTGAAAACGGAAACAGTATTGAAGATTTGATTAACGCTTTTAAATCCGTAAAAGATACCAATCGTCCGGTTATTGTCCACATAAGAACCCTTAAGGGCTGCGGCTTGAGCGTTGCAGAAACAAATAAAGAAGCATTCCACTGGATTATGCCGGGGACTTTGGATCAAACAGATAATTCTTCAGCCTTTTACGGAGAAAGTTACGAATCAATAACCAAGGACTTTATCTCAAAAAAAGTTGAAGAAAAATCACCGGTTTGTGTTGTTGTTGCCGGAACTCCCGGAGTTTTCGGATATGACAAATCATACAGAGAAAGCCTCGGCAAACACTATACCGACGTCGGTATAGCAGAAGAACACGCCGTTGCATATTCTTCTGCGTTGGCAAAATCAGGTGCAAAACCGATATTATGCCTTATGAGCTCTTTTGTACAAAGGACCTACGACCAAATGTCACAGGATTTATGCCTGAACAATTCACCTGTAACAATGCTCATTTATTGGGGAGGATTATCCGGTGCTGATGCGACACACTTATGCTCATTTGATATGCCACTTATTTCAAACATTCCAAATATGGTATATCTAGCACCGACAAACAAAGAAGAATACCTTGCAATGCTTGAATATTCATATAATCAAAATGAACATCCGGTCGCAATAAGAGTTCCGAACTGCGGGCTTATCTCTGCCGGAATCGTGGATCAAACAGATTATTCAAAGATAAACAAATTCTCAATGACCGAAAATGGTGAAAAAATTGCAATTATCGGTCTTGGCAACTTCTACAACCTTGCAAAAGAAGTAAAAGAAGAAATCAGGTCGAAACTCGGAATAAATTCAACTTTAATCAATCCTAAATTCATTTCAGGAATTGATACCGAAATGCTGGAAAGTCTTAAAGCTAATCATAACCTGGTAATTACACTTGAAGACGGAATGCTTGACGGCGGCTTTGGTGAAAAAATCACAAGATATTACGGAAATTCAA
>JAFYDY010000117.1 GCA_017544545.1 bacterium | reverse complement strand
CAAAAATCAGTTCAACTTTGTCAGGCACAGGTGCTTTCAATATCAACAACTCGGTCTTGACTCTTGAAAAAGAAGCAAAAGTTGAAAATCTGAATACAACTTTAAATAATTCTACTTTGAACCTGAAGGATGAAAATTCTATCTCGGGTGTCAATGCAGCGTTCAACGGCTCAAATACTTTGAACATTATGAATAAAAATGTCGGTGCACTGTCTTTGGGCAACGTAAACTTAAACGGCACCTTAAAGATGATGGTTGATGCTGATTTGGCAAACAAACGTATGGATACCTTGAGTGCAACATCAGCACAAATTTCCAGAGGCTCAAAAATTAACGTTGAAAAAATCAACTTGTTATCTCCGACAAAAGCAAAAAAATTGTCAATATTATTCACTGATAACAAAGATTTGGCAAAAATCGTAAACTATAAAGGTGATAAAGAGATTGCTTATTCACCGATTTATAAATACAAAACTGCTTACGAAGTAAAAAATGATATGGGTTATTTTACCTTCGGACGTTCCTCAAAACATCCTGACTTCAACCCTGCAGTTTTGGCATCTCCTGTTATGGCGCAGGCAGGCATGATGGCAAATATGAGTGCCACAATGAATTATGCTTTTGAACACCTTGACGGATTTACAAAAATTCGTTCAAAAGACAGATTTGCAATAATGAATGCCAACAAGTATGCTATGGGCTCAACAGATTTTAATAATAACAATATGAGCCTTGATGAGTTATACGAAAATAAGGGCGCTTGGGTAATTCCTTATGCATCCTTTGAAAATATACACCTCAAAAACGGCCCGAGAGTTGATGCCAATTCTTACGGAACCTTTACCGGTTTCGATACAGATTTTAAACAATTAAGCCACGGTTGGAATACCGTATTTACGGGTTATTTGGCATATAATGGCGCACATCTTTCTTATCAGGGAGTTTCAACTCTTATGAACGGTGGTATGATGGGTGCAACTCAAACCTGGTACAAGGGCAACTTCTGGACTGCTTTAACGGCAACGGCAGGTGCTTCGGTAGCTGAAACCGATACGATGTACGGTCACGAAGATTATGCTTCAATTCTTGCAGGTATCGGCTCAAAAACGGGTTATAACTTTGAACTTGCAGACGGCAAATTTATTATCCAACCGATGTGGTTTATGAACTACAGCTTTATTAAAACATTTGATTACACCAACGCTGCAGGTGTCAGAATTGATTCGGATCCGCTGCATACAATTCAGTTGAATCCAAACATCAGATTTATCGGAAACTTCAAGAACGGATGGCAGCCATATGCTTCTGTCGGTATGGTATGGAACCTTATGAACGAAACACATGTTGTGGCATCGGGTGCAAAACTTCCGGAAATGAGTATAAAACCATATGTTGAATATGGCGCAGGTGTTCAAAAATCATTCGGGGAAAGATTTACAGGATACCTTCAGGCAATGCTGAGAAACGGCGGAAGAAACGGTATTGCTTTGTCAGGCGGCTTCAGATGGGCATTGGGCAGAGCAGGCGGCAGCTCTCAAAAAGTCACCTACAGATCACACAGAGTTGTAAGAAGCAATTACCAAAACACAACTGTTCCGAAAAAGAAAGTTCTGAAACAATTATCAGATAGCCAAAAGGCAAGATTGGTAATGTCACATTAATCTTAATTTGAAGGGTGTTTGTTTTTGTTCAGATACGTATGTCCGTATCTGTCGTAATATATCGCTATAATATGCTTGGTAATAGACAATGAAAGGTATATTATGGGCTCAGGAAAAATTTTTGAATGTCCGGAATGCGGCAACAGAGTTGAACTGTATGAAGGCATTGGAATGATGTGGTCACACTTTGATACAAGTATGTTTTATCCGGCTAAAAAAGGCAGCTGCGAATTGAATTTTTATGGTGAGATCAATAAAAAAATAATAAAGGAAGCTCAAAAGTTTATAGAGGAATCTGAAATTGCGCGTGTTGCGGATGCATATTTGCAGTCCTACATATGTGAAAAATGCGGAAAAATTACGACAAAACTGTACTTTAGAATAGAAAGTGAAAAGGGAACTTATCGCCCGAAATATTTTTGTAGATGCGGCTGTAAATATAGACGTATGACTAAAAAAGATGAAAAGCACCTGAGCTGTTCCAAGTGCGGCTGCAAATTCCCAGAGCCGATGGAATTGAATTGGGATTAAGAAAAGTATGTAGGTCAGGCTTTAGCCTGACAAAATTTGGAATTTCTGTAACAATTTACAATCAAGGACGCAAAATTAATTCTTCAGCATTTTTATGCTATAAATATATAGCAGAAAGGTGCATTATTCATGTTGAGCGTATCAGGAGTTAATTTTTCAAACAGAACAAATTATCAGAAAACAACAAACAGGGTTAGTAATAACCCCAAATTGCCGCAATTAAAATGTGATACGGTATCTTTTGGGAACGCTCACAAAGCTGCAGTTGTCGGTACTGATGCAATTTTGGATTTGATGAGAAATTGTATCACCTTAATGGCTCAGGGTGAAAAAACACTGGTTCATGATGCAATTAGTCTTATGCAGGCCGGAAAAATTAATGAAGCCATAAAAGAAATCGGCAAGGTTGCACCTCCAAACGGTGCGATTATTGAAGTTGCCGAAGGTACAAAAATTCTGGCAAAAAATTGGGACGGGTCTGCAGTTGAGCATATTTTTAAAAACATTCCGGGGTTTAAAAATCTTGGGCTGACAAAAAGTGTGGACGATTCCTCAATCCCCGCTGTATTTAAGGCTGCTTTCGGATATGAACCCAAAACCACAATAGGTATGGTTGGCTGGTCTAATGTAAAGCCTGAAAATGTAAAAGGGGGTGCAGGTTTAACAAAAGCAGAATTAACAAAAGCGTACGAAGAAGCCATTGAAGAATTTTTTGCACCCGTTGATGAATATTTTGTAAAAGGTTTAGGTATAAATCCGAAAGACAGAGTCCTTTTATCAAGCGTAAGCTATAGCGGAGTTGATAAAGCCATAATGGATTACGGCGAGAAGAAAGGAATAAATACCCTGACGGTAACTCCGTTTGATTATTCAATATATGGCCGCTCGGAACACCCTTTCCCGACAATTATTACAGATACAATTCCTCAATACGTTGATGTTTACAGTACCTTATCAAAAAATATTGTTGTAACAGGTGGGAGAGATCACGCATATAAATTTGATGCCGGCACAAAATGGGTGAATCCATATAAGGGCCTGGCTATACCGATTGATGTTTTGAAGGTTTATAAAGGTATCGAAGTACCGGCAACAATAAATGGAAAAATTGAAAATGCAGCAGCTTTGGCATATTCAACCTTCTCTGATCCAATTCCGGCAGGTCTGATTGCAAAGTTTAGTGAGCTCCCTGATGTTCCTGAAAAAAGATTGCTTATGCATCCGGCACAAAAAGCATTGGCTTCTGCTATGGCGCGTGACCTTGGGATATAATTATTGAATTGATAAAAAACAGAAATGAACTAGTTTTGTGCGTTGTCTATTCCTGCAAGTACTTCATCCAGTATTGCAATAGCTTCGGTCAGTAATTCCTCCGGAGTCT
>JAFYDY010000116.1 GCA_017544545.1 bacterium | reverse complement strand
TTGGCGGGTCTCCGATAAGAGTGGCTGTACCACCAATATTTGAAGCTAAAACCTCTGTAATCAAAAACGGAACGGGGTCTGTATCAAATTCTTTTGCAATAACAAAAGTAATTGGCATCATAAGAACAACAGTTGTAACGTTATCCAAAAATGCCGAAGCAATTGCGGTAAATGTAGCAAGTGCAAACAAAACTGTTTTCGGATGACCTTTTGTCGCTCTCAAAAGGTTTATTGCCAGCCATTTAAATACTCCGCTGCGGCTTGCTATGTGAACAATAATCATCATTCCGATAAGAAGGAAGATTACTTCAAAATCAATATATTCAAAAACCCCTTTGACATTGTCTTCAAGTTTCAGCGTAAGAGGCACAAGCCCCAACAGCATTGTAAGTGATGCTCCGACGAGAGCCACAACCGATTTCTGAATTTTTTCACTTGCTATAAAAATGTATGCAATCAAAAGGATTGCTCCTGAAAATATCATTCCGTGCGTCTGGATAAAATCTATCATTATTACCTCTTCTCATATGTGTTTTATTTTGTCTATTGTATCATAAACGGGGTTGTTTTATTATCCTATAACTGATGGGTAATCAGGGCATAAATGTCATTACCTATCAGCAAGAATGCCAAAATTATTATGAGTACAAAGAATACAGTACTTGTCCATTCAATAACTTTTTCATCAACCGGTTTCCCTCTCATGGTTTCTATCATCATAAACATGAAGTGTCCGCCGTCAAGTGCCGGTATCGGTAAAAAGTTTAGTATGGCAAGCCATGCGGAAATTATTGCGGTCAGCAGAAGTCCCGATGCCATTCCTCCGCTGGAAATTACATCTCCTCCGATTTTTGCAACAGCAACAATGCCATGAACTTCTTTTGCCGGAATTCTTCCGGATATCATCTGCCAAAATCCGTATATCTGCATTAGGGTTTGTTGTCCGAGATATTCGGATCCTCCCTTGATAATCTGCGGGAGAGTTTTTGTTTTTATGGTAATCATTTTGCTTTTGGGCATTATGCCGATGTACCCGTTTTTGCTCGGGTATATTGTTTTAAGCGGGATTTTTTTACCCTCTCTTTCAACAACAATGTCCAAAGGTCTGTAATTATCGGAAATTGCATATGCCAAATCTGTCAAAGTTGTTTTGCCGTTGGCTATGTATATGTCCTTATCTTTAATCTTGTCTCTTAATTTAATTTGTTTTTCATTAAGTTTTAATTGATTATCTTTATAAAAAGCTAAACCTTTTAATATGTCATCATCAAGAATAACGGCCGGTTCATTTTCTCTGGGTAAAAGTTTTACAGCCGTTCCTTTTTCGATAATGGTTTCCGGATCAAGCCCGATATTGTATCCTTCGAGTTCGGACAGGTTATCTTCAAAAATCTCTTTATCAACTTTTCCGTCAAATTGCGCACTGTTTTTTGCATACAGGGTAAGTGCATAAACAGATTTTATTTTATAACCGTTTATGGAAATAATTCTGTCGCCTTTTTCCATTCCGCTTTCCCAAACGGATTCACCTTTGGCTGCAACAATTTTACCGACATAGACATCAGCTTTCCCTGACGGTAATTCACCCCAGATTCCGGCTACCAGAAATACAAGCAAGAAGGCTATAATAACATTCATTACAACTCCTGCTGATATTACGATAACCCTTTTCCATACAGGGTTGTTTGCAAATCTTTCGGGAGAGTCCGGCGGTAGTTCAGAGTCTTTTTCATCGTCAGGAAATGCAACATATCCGCCAAGCAAGCAGGCATGAATTAAATATTCAACATCTCCGATTTTTTTACTCCACAGAGTAGGGCCGATGGGGAAACCTATTGCAAATTTAGAAACCTTGATTCCCAGAGAACGTGCGGCAATAAAGTGCCCAAGCTCATGCACAAGAATTAAAAAACCTAAAAGTAATATCATTATTATTATTGACATTATTGTATTTACCCCTAACCCTTAAATTGTTCTAAGAATCTGACATCATCATTAAAGAAAAGTCTGATATCATCAATTGCATACTTGAGCATAGCGAGTCTTTCAACTCCCATACCGAAGGCAAAACCGGAATATACGTCAGGATCAATTCCGACACCTTTCAGCACGTTAGGATCAACCATTCCGGCTCCTAATATTTCAAGCCAGCCTGTTCCGGAACATGTGCGACACCCTTTGCCTTCGCACATAATGCACTGAACATCAACTTCCGCAGATGGCTCTGTGAACGGGAAAAAGCTGTTTCTGAATCTTGTCGGACGGCTTGCACCAAAGTATATTCTGATAAATTCGTTAAGAACACCCTTCAAATCACCGAATGTAATATCTTTATCCACGTACAAACCTTCAATCTGGTGGAAAAAATTGTTTTTGCGGGCATTAATATTTTCATTTCTGTAAACACGTCCGGGAGCGATAATTCTGATTGGCGGCTTTTGATTTTCCATAACGTGAATTTGTGCTCCGGATGTCTGACTTCTTAAAACAACGTTCGGTGCAAGATTTGTAAAGAAGGTATCCTGAACGTCACGTGCCGGGTGATCTTTCGGAACATTAAGCATATCAAAGTTGAAATATTCGGTTTCAACTTCGGGTGAACATTCATTCGGAGCAACAGAAAAACCAAGGCTCTGGAAGATTGAAACAATCTCATTTGTAGTTGAAGTTAAAGGATGAACGTGACCGTGCGGTACGTATTGACCGGGCAGAGTTACATCTATTTTTTCGCCTTCAAGTTTTTTGTTAAGCTCCTGCATATAAAAGTTTTGGAACTTTTCGGATATTGTAGATTCCAGCTTTTGTGTTATTTCGTTTGCAAGAGAACCGACAACTTTTTTATCATTGTCCGATAAATCCTTAAGCCCTTTTTTTATTTCGTTTAATTCGCCTTTACGTCCGAGGTACTTGAATTTTATATCTTCCAAATCCTTTACGGTGCCGGCTTTTTCAATATCGGCTGCTGCTTCCGTGTATATTTTTTCTAACTGTTCCTTCATGTTTATCACCTTTATAAATTTATTATTTCGTTGTATTTTTTCTCAAAACCTATTGTTGTTTTTCCGCCGTGACCGGTATAGACTTCAATTTCGTCAGGCAGGGTAAAAAGTTTTTCTTTTATGCTTTTTATTATCTCATCTAAATCACCTTCTGGCAAGTCACATCTTCCAACACTGCCCTGAAATAATGTGTCGCCGGAAAAGAGTTTGTTATCAACGATATAACACATACCGCCTTTTGTGTGACCGGGAGTGGACAGAGCTTTTATGGTATGTTTTCCGATACTGAATTCGTCACCGTCTTTCACTGTTTTTGTTACTTCAGGAGCTTTAGCGATTGTTCCTCCTCCGAACATCATAAGCATCTGAGGTGCATAGCTTATTTGGTTAAGGTCTTCTTGTGAAACATAAACATCAACATTAAATTCTTCTTTGAATTTCTCAACACCCAGAATATGATCAAAATGCCCGTGCGTCAGCAGGATATATTTTAATTTACAACCCGTATCTTTCACAGCATTGA
>JAFYDY010000115.1 GCA_017544545.1 bacterium | reverse complement strand
TCAATATTTGCACCGTCCATAAGAGAATAAAATTCTTTTGCAGGTTCAGGGTTCATAAATCCGGAGGTTACCGCAACAGTTTTTATCCCGTTTTCACGGCACAATTTCGCAGTGTCCAGTGCATATTCAAAAAATATTATAGGATCGTTGTAGGTGAAAGCAACACTTTTGCAGTTATACTGTTTTGCAATCTGTACAATTTCTTCGGGTGAAGTTTTGTTTAATTTTGTGCTGTCCTCTTTGCTTTTTGAAGTATTCCAGTTTTGACAAAACTGACATCCCATACAGCAGCCAAGAGTACCGAAGGATAAAATCGGTGTTGAGGGATAAAACTGATACAAAGGTTTTTTCTCAATCGGGTCTATTGCAAGTCCTGTATTGTAGCCGTACGTTGTTAGTGTAATATTTCCCTTTACATTTTTTCTCACATGACAAAAACCCTCTTGCCCTTCTGACAGTGTGCAATTCCGAGGACATATTGTGCATTGAACTTTACCGTTTTTTAATATATTTTGATATTTCATAAAATAGATTATAATACTTTTATGAACAAAATAAAAGAATCATCAATTGCAGGAGCTTTTTATCCTGCCGATACGGAAGAATTAAAGAAAATGATTGAGTCTTTCAAGGCTCAGAGTAAGAACTATTATGCGGACAGAAAGGCGAGAGCCGTAATTGTTCCGCACGCCGGACTGGTATTTTCAGGCAGAGTTGCATATGAAGGTCTTGAGCAGCTTGATAAAGAAATAGAAAATCTTTTCATTATTGCTCCTGCTCACAGAGTCCCGTTTGATGGGCTTGCACTGTCAAGTCACACTCATTGGGAAACCCCTCTGGGCAAGATTAAGGTCAATCGTGCAATATGCAAAGATTTGATAAAAAACCACGGGGCACAGATAAATGATGAAGCGTTCGAGCCTGAACATTCGGTGGAAATTCAGGTACCCCTGATTCAGTCAATTTTTGAAAAGGCAAAAATAATACCAATTCTTGTGGGAAAAGAAACTCCGGAAGTTATTGAAAAAATTATTGAAGAATACTATCCGCAAGAGGCAAACGGATTTATTATTTCATCGGATTTGAGTCATTTTCTTGATGATGAGAAAGCAAAAAATCTGGATACGGTAACGGCACAAATGCTGGAAACGGGAAATGTCGGCGGTTTCAGGTATGAGCAGGCATGCGGCGCAGTTGCTGTTGTGGCGTTGGCGATGTTTGCAAACAAGAATAATTATTCTCTTATCAGAATTGATATGACAAATTCGGCCTCCACAACAGGTGACAAATCCAGAGTTGTAGGTTACGGAAGTTGGTTCTTATATGAGGGTGAAAAGAGCAATTATCTGGAAAAATATTGCTCTCAGTTTATGATTGATTTGGTTAAGATTGTTATAAATTCAGCTTTTGACAAGGGGAAAAATATTACAATCAATTATCCTCAGATTTTTGACGAATGGGGTGCAAGCTTTGTAACTCTTGAAAAACAGGATATGCTCAGAGGTTGTATCGGCTCAATTATTGCACATCAACCTTTGATAAATGATTTGGTAAATAATGCGAAAAATGCAGCCTTTAAAGACTACAGATTCAAACCTGTTGCTGCAGACGAGGTCAAAGATTTGAAGGTTGCAGTATCTCTTTTGACAAATCCGGTTAAGATAGATTTCAAAGGTGAAAAAGACCTGTTAAAGAAAATTAAGGCAAAGAAGGACGGTATAATTATAAAAGACGGCAACCATCAGGCTGTTTATCTGCCGTCTGTTTGGGAACAACTTCCGGATAAAACGGAATTTTTAAATTCACTGAAGGTTAAAGCGGGGTTGAAAGAAGATTATTTCTCAGACAATTTTGAAGCATACCGTTTTGCAACGACGTATATAAAAGAAAAATAAAAAAGAGCCTATTAGGCTCTTTTTATTTCTTTATCGACTTTTTCAGTCTTTTGTTAATTTGTTCTATTTCAGGTTTTGTCATGTGTTTTGTAATACTGACAAATTCTTCCATGATATCCCAGGAAGAATAGTTACCCTTTTCGACTTTCTTAATCCAGTTGTTAACCTCTTTGGTTATCATTTCTTAACTCCTTTAATAAAAAGGAAGCCGTTTTCGGCCTCCCTCTTTTTGTTTCATAACCTGATTATATATTAATCAAAAAATTTTTCAAGTCTTTCAACTGCTTCTTGCGTATTTTCCTTGCTGCCAAAGGATGTCAGTCTGAAATAACCCTCTCCGTTTCTTCCAAAACCTGATCCCGGTGTTCCTACAATCTGAACATTTGTCAGTAAATAATCAAAAAATTCCCAGGAAGTCATGCCGTTTGGACATTTGAGCCAGATATACGGCGAGTGAGTTCCTCCGATATGCCAGATATTGTGTTTTTTAAGACAATTCGAAATCAGTTTTGCATTTTCTTTGTAGTAGTTTAGATTTTCCTGAATTTCTTTTTGTCCTTCGGGTGAAAATACTGCCTGTGCACCCTTTTGAACAATATAAGGAACTCCGTTAAATTTTGTTGTTTGACGGCGAAGCCACATTTTATTTAGTATTCCGTCTGCCAAAGCTTTCGGAACAACTGTCCAGCCGCAGCGGGTACCTGTAAAACCTGCCATTTTTGAAAAAGAACAAAATTCTATAGCACAGGTTTTTGCACCTTCTATTGCATAAATACTTCTTGGTAGTTTTTCATCCGTGATAAAACATTCATACGCAGAATCAAAAAGTATAACGGCTTTATTTTTGTTTGCATAATCAATCCATTTTTTGAGCTGCTCTTTGTCATATACTGCACCGGTCGGGTTGTTCGGAGAACAAATATATATAATATCAGCTTTAATATTTTCATCCGGAAGCGGTAAAAAATTGTTTTCAGCATTTGCATCTATATAAATTATCTTTCTTCCTGCCATCGTGTTTGTATCAACATAAACCGGATAAACAGGATCCGGCACCAAAACGGTATTATCCTGAGAAAACAAGTCCAGAATATTTCCCAAATCGGATTTTGCTCCGTCAGAGATAAATATTTCGTCGTTTTCAAGGTTTACACCGTGTTGTTTGTAGTAATTTTGGATTTCGTTTTTGAGAAAATCATAGCCTTGTTCAGGTCCGTATCCGCGGAAGGTTTCTTTTTCCCCCATTTCATCGGATGCTGATTTTAAAGCTCTGACAACAGCATTACATAAAGGAAGTGTTACGTCGCCGATTCCGAGTTTTATAATTTTTTTATCAGGATTTTTTTGTGCATATTCCGCCACTTTTTTTGCGACGGTTGAAAATAAATAACTGTCTGCTATATTTTGATAATTCGTATTGATATTCATAACCACACTCCCTTACATGCCTTGCAAAATAAGTATATCATAAATATTCGTGTCGTCCTATGTAAATTAATATTTACTAAAGTTAATATTTGAGCAAAAAATATTTTTTTTTTAACTTAAATCTGGTATAGTCATGAGAAAAAAGACTATATATGTAGCAGTAGAATTGAAAAAGGTTAGTAATGGCTGATTATATACTACAAAAAACCAAAGAAGAAACTGCATTAAGAAGAAAAAAAATGTATGTTTCAATGCCTTATAACAGAGTTCAGGCAGTTGAAGAGAGATTAAAAAGAATATTTGACGAAGAGCTTAATTCAGAAGGGTCAATTTTAGTAAGTTATAAGCCGGAGATTTTGTCAAAACTTGCAAAATATCTTGCAGGTCACATTACCCGTCCGGCATCAGTAGGTATTGCAGGCGAAACAGCCAGCGGTAAATCAACAATTACCCTTGATATTATTGATACAATAACTTCTTTTGCAACCGAATTTGAGGTAAAAGATGCAATCACAAGGGTTAATACGGATGATTATTATTATGATCGTTCGGAAATGGTAAAAGCTGCAGGCAGTTTTGCTGAGTTTGCAAAGCATTATGATTTGGACGTTCCTCAGGCTCTTGAACTTGAGCTTATGAGTGAGCACATCAAAGAACTTTTGAATGGTAAATCCGTCTATCTTCCTAAATATGATATGTCGGGAACTGCAAAAAGATATGACAATTATACTCTTGCAAAACCGTCAAAAATAGTGATATCCGAAGGTCTGTTTACTCTTACCGAAAAAATTAAAGATGCTTTTGATTTTAAAATTTACGTAGATGTTGCACATAACGTTCAGAAGGAAAGATTTTTTGTACGTGCGGCTGAAAGAGATTTGGGAGAATCCGCAAAAGGTATATATAAAAATGCTTCCCAAAAAGCTGAAATCTACATAAAACCATGTAAGGCAGAAGCTGATATTATTATGTCAGGTGAAGCTGTCAGAGCAAGATATAAAGCGTTTTTAAACAAATTACTTTCAATAGTTCAGGAAGAAAATTTCAGAAACAAAGTTATAATGTAAAAAAAGAGGATTTGAAATCCTCTTTTTTTTATTTTTCTTCCTTTTCTTCTATTCTTCTTTTGCTGTAATTCCAGTCGCTTATGGAAAATAATTTTATTGTATCCATTTTCATTAGTTTTTGTTTTTCAGTTACGGGGGTATGCATAATACTTGATGGCTTTCTGTCATTTGTCGGCAGTCCTAAAGATCTTCCCGCTTCATGCAGAAGAACTGTTGAGACGTATTTGTCAGGATATTTTTTATATTGTTTGTCATCTGTTGCGATTGTAATTTCAGCTTTAGTAATTGAGTTGCCGCTTGTAACAACGGAGGTTTTTGAAATTGGTCCGGATGAACTTGAAGCAGCGTCTTTAAAAATTATATCAATATCGCCGGGAGCTTTTTCAACGTATGTGAAACTAATATGACCTGCACTTACACTCTGCCATTTTGCGAAGGCAGATTTTATCATTGAAGTGGTTTTTTTGTCGCCATCTTTCGGAATATATACGTTTATTACTTTCTT
>JAFYDY010000114.1 GCA_017544545.1 bacterium | reverse complement strand
TTACAGGTTCGTTATCAAACCTTCTGCAAAAATTAATGACAATATCAATACTCTATCTTGGTGTTTTGCTTGTTATTGAAAACAAACTTACGGTAGGTCAATTGATTGCATTCCAAATGTTTGCGGGACAATTCTCAGCACCTATGCTCAGACTTGTTAATTTGTGGAACGAATTTCAACAAGCCTTATTGGCGGTTGACAGAATCGGCGATATTTTGAATAGTCCTCTTGAATTGCAGGATAGAAATGCAATTACATTATCAAATGTAAACGGCGATATTAAAATTGATAATTTATCGTTCAGATATAACCCCTCATACCCCTGTGTTTTGAAGAATGTAAACTTAAATATTCCGTCAGGCATGAAAATCGGTTTGGTCGGCAGAAGCGGAAGCGGAAAATCTACACTTACCAAATTAATTCAAAGACTTTATTATCCGACCGAAGGAAGCATCTATATAGACGGCGTGGATATCAGAAATATTAATCCAATTTGGCTCAGAGGTCATATCGGTGTTGTGCTTCAAGAAAATTACCTCTTTTCAGGTACCATAAAGGAAAATATTTCACTGCCAAGACCTAATATTTCTATGGAAGGCATTATCCAAGCGGCAAAAATCTCGGGCGCGCATGAATTTATTTCAAAACTGCCAAAAGGTTATGATACCGAGGTTGGTGAACGTGGTTCAAGCTTATCCGGCGGACAAAAACAAAGAATTGCTATTGCAAGAGCCTTAATTACTAACCCGAGAATTTTGATATTTGACGAAGCAACTTCAGCGCTTGATTATGAATCTGAAAAAATAATCAAAGATAATTTAGGTTTAATTACTCAGGGCAGAACAACAATAATTATTGCACACAGATTGTCAACGGTTAGAGATTGTGATGTCATTGCTTGTTTTGATGACGGAAATCTTGTTGAAGTCGGAACCCATGACGAACTTATTCAACGTGAAAGCTACTACAGAAACTTATATTTAGCACAGAATGAATAAAAAGTAAGGTAAATATGAAAAAAATACTTAGTAAAATCAAAAACTTTCTTATATACAGAGAAAATGACGCCCATGAATTTGCGCCGATATTAACGGAAATTGAAGATAAACCTGTTAATCCTTTAGGAATGACTGTTTTTTGGCTTGTTATATCATTTATTTTAATTGCTGCACTTTGGATGTATTTTGGCAGAATTGATGTTGTTGTAACAGCACCCGGAAAAGTTATCCCCGCAGGTGAAGAAAAATTTGTTCAATCTTTGGAAAAAGGGGTTATGCGTTCTTTGTATGTAAAAGAAGGTGATTATGTGCAAAAAGATCAGGTTGTTGCAATTGTTTCTCCTGCTGATTATGAACCGGGTTTGGAATTAAATAATTTAAGAGCTCAAGAAAGAGAAACACTCGAACAATTAGCGTCATACAGAAAAAGACTCTCTATTGCATCCGAACAAAGAGCAAGATTAGCTTCTGTTTTGGATATAATTCCGCAAGACAGATATAATGACATACAAAACGAGTACAATTCCGTTAGTCATGAAATCGGAAGATTGAACGCACAACTATACGAAATAAGAAACAAAAGAATACAAATTGAAAAAATGAAACAAATATTAAAATCCCCGACGGAAGGTTATGTCGGACAGATATTTGTTCACACTGAAGGCGGTGTTGTTCAGCCTGCAGAAAGAATACTTTCCGTTATACCAAAGGATACAAAGCTTCAAATTAAAGCAACGGTATTTAATCAAGATATCGGTTTTGTAAAACCTGATATGCCTGTTACCATAAAATTAGATACCTATAATTTCCAAAAGTACGGAACATTGGATGGTGTTGTTAAGGTAGTTTCGCCTAACAGTATCCAAGATGAAAAACTTGGTTCGGTTTTTGAAACATTTATTGATTTAAAAAATACGGAACTAATGGTTGAAGGTAAAACCGAACGAGTAAAAATCGGTATGTCGACAACAAACGAAATTAAAATAGGCAAAAGAAGAATCATCGAGTTCTTTATTTATCCGATAATAAAATACTTGGATGAAAGTATAAAAGTCAGATAAAAGTAATAAATGCTTAATATAATGATTTAAATACTTGATTTTTTTTATTTATTTAATATGATTAGATTATCAAATACTTATGAAAGGATGTAGAAATGTCAGTATATTGCG
>JAFYDY010000113.1 GCA_017544545.1 bacterium | reverse complement strand
GTTCAAGCAGAGGAAGTTCCTCAGGAAGAGAAAAAAGAAGTTGTTGATATAAAAGTTGGCGGTCGTTCTAATCCTTTCTTGCCAAATTCTAAATATATGGCAGTAAGCGTACCTGAAACTTATATAAACTTTGAAAATCCTTCTATTCCAAAACCGCCATCAGAATATGGGGTAAAGGACAATGAAGCGGTAAAAATGCTTTCAATTTCCGTATCCGGTATTATGTATGATGATGTTAAACCGTCAGCAATTATTACATATGACGATAACGATTATTTTGTACAACGTGGTGACAAGCTAAACGAATACCGAGTAATCGATATAGGTAAAAACTTCGTTCTGATTTCGTACGGAAGCAATACATATAAAGCTAACGTAGGTGAAGAATTTAAAATTACGGATAATTTCTACGGAAATGCAAAATACTTGCCAACGGGCAGACAATATCAAATAGTCGATAAAAACGGCGGTGCTGACAGTATGGGAAAAGGTAAAATTAAAGACGGGTCAGTAGAAATAAATGTTGAATAAAAAACAATTTGGGGGAATAAATAAAATGTTAAAATTTAAGCCGAGTAAATTTAGTGCAACTTGTTTAGCTTTATTGAGCTTTACAATGCTTGGCTCTGCTGTATTTGGTTATGATGATGCAAGAGTTTCTTATTTGGATAGTGTGTCGGGTTCATATTTGTATCCGAATTCAGGCAGTGCCTATTCATCAGATGGCGGTTTTGTTGAAACTACAATGCGCTTGGATTCTACCACGCCCATTACCAAATCAAAAGCAGTTATCAATCTCTCTCTCAGAGATTCTGACATCAGACAAGTATTGAGAATGCTTGCGGACAAAGCCGGTTTGAATATTATATTTGACGAATCCGTAAAAGGTAAACTTACTATGGATTTGAATAATATAAATATTAATGACGCTTTTCTTGCAATATTTAAATCATCTCAGTTAACTTATAATCTAGAAGGCAACACATTAACCGTTGTTACGTTAGAGGGTGCTAAAAATCTCGGATATAACAGAAAAAATATGACTGTTTTGCCGATTAGATATGTAAATGCAAATAGCGTTGCGGATTTCTTAAATGAAAATTTATTTAAATCCAACATATTCGGTTTATCGCATAGACCAATCGTTACATCTAATCCTTCTACAAATCAAATTGTTGTTTTTGGTTCAAATGAAGATATTACGGCAATCAAAAGAGTTTTACCGGTTTTAGATGTTAAACCTCAAATGACAAGCTTTACGGTAAATCATACAACGCCCAAAGAAATGGCTCAATTAATATGTGATACGTTCTTCTCTTTAAAATCAACATCAGAAGAAGTTGAGGACGATGAAACATCGAGTGAAGATGATAAAATTACACTGGGTGGCGGAAAACTGGCATGCCGTGATAATTATGGTGAAGAAGCTCAAACTACTACTGCTTCATCGGGCGGTACCGGTTCGGTTACCGCTACAAGCCCCGGAGAATCAAGCTTAAAGGCATTTTCTGTTGCGCCTTTAACGGTTACATATTTTACTTCTTTAGGAAAGATTTCAGTATACGGTGGTTCTGTTGAACAAGTTGAAGCCATAAGAGAATTTATTAAACAAAACGATAAGAAACAGTTGATGGCATATATCGAATTGTCTGTTATAGAATTAAACGAAGCAGGCTCTAAGGAATTTAATAATGCTTGGAATTTATGGACTCCGTTTATTTCGTTAGGATTCAATGCTGCAGGATTCAATATAGGTTCTACAGAAAATCCGTTCTTCTTGTGGGGTAAAAGATATACTACGGAACAACGCATAGGTACTTCAGATGGTACTGTTGTTAATGATCCGACATATTATATCAAAGGTTCAAGCAGCCATGCTCTTCTATATACACTTAACTATATTATAGAAAACAGCAACGGAAGAACGCTTACAAATCCTAAGATAATGGTTACAAACGGACAAAAATCAACAATCGATATGACATCTGACTATGTAAAATCAGTTACTTCTCAAGTTTTGGAAACTTCAAACGGTATTACAAGCGGAACTCAAAAAACATATAATATTGGTGATGATGAAGGTCTCTTGATTGAAGTACTTCCGTTTATATCTCCTGACGGTTATGTTTCTTTAAATATAACACCTGAATTTTCTACAATAAAAACTCAGGCTCCTGAATATACATTACTGCAAAGACGTGACTTAGAATTGAAAAATATCAGAATCAAGGACGGTGAAACTTTAGTACTCGCAGGGTTAATCAAAGAAGGTGAAAGCCAAAAAGCATCTAAAATGCCTTTCTTATCTGATTTACCGTTTATCGGTGCATTCTTCAGACAAAGCAGTAATACAAAAACAAGAGAAGAACTTGTTATTGTAGTAACACCGCATATTATTAAGGACAACAATTCAGACAGCAATGTCTACGATCTGTAATAGAGATATTCAAAAATGAGCACAACACTTATAAAAAAAATTGAAAACAGTATAAATTTTGAATTAGCAGATAAATTTGAATTATCGGTGGCGGAAGAATTATCTTTCGTCCCGATTAATATACAAAAAGATATCTTTTATGTTGCTATCAGTAGTGATTCGCAACATAAAGATGAAATAGTTAATTACGTAAATAAACATATTAGCAACAAGGTTAGATTTGTCCCTATTGAAAAGGATGGTTTTGCGGGATTATTTAACACCTTTTTGAAAAAATTTATTGCACAACACGGCGGTGTTATGCCTAAAGGCAGTGAAAGTGATGATATTGATATAATAGAAGACGAAGAAGATAGTGTTAATGATTTAGATATAGATGATGATTTAAGTCTTGATATTTCCTCTGATTCACAAGATGATAGTGCAGATGATTCAATTGAAGAAAATGACAATGATTCCGCCGAGGATGAATCAGACGCATTATCTGCCGATGATGAAACAGATAAAGAAATAGACGATATATTTGAACAGGCAAAGAAAAACGCCGAAAAAAATAAGCAAGAAAAAAACATGATGACAGATGACGGTGACGGTGTTGCAACGGCAGATGTATCCAAAGTAAAAGCACCCGAAACAAAAAAACTCGGTCAAATCTTGCTTGAAGAAAAATTAATTACACCTGATCAGTTGGATGTTGCGTTAGCCGAAAGTAAAGTACAGAAGATTCCTTTAGGCTCTATTCTTGTTAAATTAGGCTATGTTACAATTAAAGACTTAAAAGAAGCACTCGGTGCTCAAATGGGTCTTAAATACGCAACAACTCAACAATTAAAGGCTTTACCTACAGCAATTTCTGTCTTACCCGAAGACTTTGTTAAAATTAATAAGGTAATTCCTTTAAGCATGACCGATAAATCTCTTGTTGTCGGCATGGTAAACCCGAATGACACAAAAGTAATAAACGAAATTGTTTATCAAACAGGTTTAAAACCCACTGTAATGCTTGTTACGCATTTAGAATACGAAAATTTCGTAAATACGTATTACAATACCGATGAATCTGATACGGAAGAATTAATCCAAAAGCTGGATGAAGATGAACAAATCGAAGGCAATAAGAACGAACTCTGGGAACAAGTAGAACAAGAAGTTCAAGATTCGGACGGTGCAGTTTCGCAATTGGCAAATAAAATTATTTCAATGGCAATTGACAGACGTGCATCAGATATTCATATTGAACCAATGTCGGTTGGTTATAGGGTTAGATACAGAATAGACGGTTCTTTGGTTGAAGCTTTAAAAATACCCGCTAAAATTGACAGTGCCTTGATTTCTCGTTTTAAAGTATTATCAAAAATGAACATTGCAGAACATAGACGCTGCCAAGATGGTTCGTTTACAATGAAATATAAAAACAAAGCTCAGGATTTCCGTGTAAATACGCTTCCTGTTGCCGGCCGTGAAAAAATGGTAATCCGTGTTCTCGCGCCGCAGATGAGTGCAAAACAAGCAAAAGCATCTGAAATTGAAATTGTGGGTGCATCTGAAGAAGATATTAAAAAAATCAGATATCTTGTTTCTGCACCAAATGGTATCGTGCTGACTTCAGGTCCTACAGGTTCAGGAAAAACAACCACTCTGTATGCACTTTTAAGATACATGAATAAAGACGACGTTAATATAACAACAATTGAGGACCCTGTCGAAATTAAGTTGGAGGGTATTAACCAATCCGCAATTAATACAAAAGCAGGTATTACCTTTGCGAATTCTCTTCGTGCAATATTAAGACAAGACCCCGATGTTATATTAATAGGTGAAATTCGTGACTACGAAACCTTAGAAGTTGCAATTTCAGCTTCTTTGACAGGTCACTTGGTATTATCTACCATCCACACTAACTCGGCTGCAGCTACTGTTACAAGATTGATTGAAATGGGTGCTAAAGATTACCTTATTTCTTCTACTGTATCGGGTGTTATTGCACAACGTCTTGTTAAAAAGTTGTGTCCGAATTGCAAGGAAGAATATTATCCGACAGTTGAAGAAGCAAAGAAAATTTTAACAGACCCTGTCGAAATTCAAAAAATGACTCAAACAAAAATATACAAGCCCCACGGTTGTCCGAATTGCAAAAATACGGGTTATCTTGGTCGTTTGGCTGTTATGGAAATTTTGGTCATAAATAATGAAATCAAAAAGATGATTGCGCAGCGTGCCCACGATATTGAAATAGAAGATTATGCAATCAGTCAAGGTATGAAAACTTTACGCATGTCTTGTTTGAGACATATTCTTGAGGGTAATACAACAATTGATGAACAGGTAAGAATTCTTGGTTTGGCCGGTGAAAAATAATGAGTGTATATAACTATAAAGCATTAAAAGATAAAACAAAAAGCGTTTCGGGTCGTATTGAAGCCGAAACCGCTCTTGAAGCCAGAAAAAAAATCAAAGAAATGGGTTTGGTTCCTACTCTGGTGGAAGAAGTTATTGATAAAACCAAGCAATCTAAAACAAAAGTTGTTAAAATTTCAACATTGAGCTTGAGAGAAAAGATTGATTTTACATCTACGCTTGAAATCCTTACTTCTACAGGTATTCCTATTATTGAAGCTTTGATGTTTATTGAACAAAATTCGGATTCAACCAAAATTCGTACTATTACATCGGACTTCAGAAAAAGAATTATCGGTGGTGCTACATTAGGTGAAACTCTTGAAAAATATCGTGATATATTCGGTAGAGTCTATATCGGTCTTGTTAAAGCAGGTGAAGATTCGGGGGAACTTGATAAAACTTTGCTCAGAATGTTGGAATTATTGAAAAAGCAAGATGATATTAAATCAAAGGTTATCGGTGCATTGATTTACCCTGCAGTCGTAATTCTGCTTGCGATTGTTGCTGTTATAGTCATGCTTGTCTTTGTATTCCCTGCGTTTAAAGAAATGTTCGACGGTATGGGAAAACCACTTCCACCGATTACAAAAGCCTGCATGGATGCCGGTTTATTTATGAAAAACTACTGGTTTGTTGTGATTGGCGTTGTTGCTATAACAATTTTAACGGGTGCATGGGCATATAAACAACCTAAGGTTAGAAAAGTGGTAGATAATTTTGTATTAAAAATTCCTATACTTTCAGAAATGCTTAAATTCTCTAACTTTTCAAACTTTATCGCTGTTTTGCAGGTTTCATACGAAGCAGGTATTCCGATTGTCGACTGTTTGTCACTTGCAAATTTAACTATGGATAATTTTACATTGAAAAACGCTATTCGTAGTGTAGCAAGTAAAGTTCAACAAGGTACACACCTTTCTGTTGCATTAAAATCTGTGCAGGAAGTTCCGACAATGATGACATTTATGATTGCAACAGGTGAACAATCAGGTCGTTTAGGTGATTCTTTATTCCACTGTGTAAATTATATCGATAAAAAGTTGGATTCGGTTATTGACGCTTTTATGAAAATGATTGAACCTACGTTGATGATTGGTATCGGTGTTTTGGTTGGTACATTGGGTCTTGCTTTGTACTTACCTTTGTTCCAAAGTTATCAAATCTAATGAAAAATATAAAACAAAAAAGACTGCATAATTTGCAGTCTTTTTTGTGTAATTTCAAAATTTTATATTAACCTCTTTTTACAACTGTTGTAAGGGGCTCGCCATAGCTATCAAAATGTCCTGATGTTTCTTCTATTGTGTATGAGATAGTTGAATCCTTTTCTTTTAATTCGTTTGCAAGTTTAATTGCATCGTTTATATTAGCGAATTCTCCCATCAAATCAGGAGAATATTTGCCTTGTTTTTTTACAAATACGTTATAC
>JAFYDY010000112.1 GCA_017544545.1 bacterium | reverse complement strand
GCATATTCTTTTTGTTCAATCATTTTTTTTGCCTGATTTACATAAGCAACATTAGGCATTGACTGAACGATTGAATCCTGTTTGTAGTTATCAACGGAAACATTCAGATTTTTTACTTTTTCAATAATACTTTTTAATCCGTCAAACAATCCGCTACCTCTCTGAATGCACCCTCGCCGGCGGGCACATCGGTTATTTGAATCCCAGCAATTTCTTTAATTTTCTTATGTGCCTGAGGGACTGTAACCTTATATTTGGCATATTCAAGACATTCCAAATCGTTTATTTCATCTCCGATATAGAGATATTCCTCCTGAGACAAAGAATATTTTTCCAAAACAGATTTCAAAACATCAATTTTGACTCTTATCTTCTGATGTACCTCTTTTAATTCCAGTTTCTGAGCAAGAGTTTTTATCGCAGCATTTTCTTCACCCGAAATTATTGCAACGTCAATTCCGTTTCTTTTCAGAAGATATATCCCCATTATGTCTTTAAAATTAAGTTTTCTTGATACGACAAAATCGTTACTGATATAGACACTGTTATCGGTAAGTACCCCGTCAAAATCAGTTATAACCATTTTTATTGTCTTTGGAAGGTTTAATTTTGTCATAAATATTTTTCCGATTTTACATCTTAACAAACAATAATTTGTTTGGTATAATTATAACATAATAAAAGATTGAGAGTCCAAAAGTAATAAATGTTTTCATATTTCTATATAATCAACATTTGCGTAATTTTAGTTTTTGTTTGCCTGTTTTTTATAACAAGGAAAACCAATAAACGCTGGTCAAAAATCAACGATTATCTTGGGAAAGTAACAACAACGGTAGACTCAATCCGTTACGGTAACCTTTCAACAAAAATTGAAAAAATAGA
This sequence comes from bacterium, assembly GCA_017544545.1. Classification (GTDB taxonomy): domain Bacteria; phylum Cyanobacteriota; class Vampirovibrionia; order Gastranaerophilales; family Gastranaerophilaceae; genus Zag111. Next base: position 6,712 of record JAFYDY010000112.1, on the reverse strand, counting down.
ACACCCGACCTATCAAAACGTAACCGACAGTATTAACCGTATGGTCGAAACCCTTAATGACAGAGAAAAAATGATTATTGAATACCAGGCAGAACTTATGCGCCAGAACAAACTTCTTGAATCTGTCATAAACTCTCTTTCCGACGGTATTTTAATCATTAACGAAAAATTTGAAATTCTCCGTGCTACCCCGAAAATTCTCCAATGGTTCGGGATAAAAAAAGGGAAAGATATTATCGGGAAAAATGTTTTTGAATATCTTCAGCCTGTAAATGACGGAGATTTTGAGGTGACAAAACTTGATAACACGGAAATATTTATTAAACACACTCCGACAAACAATTTTATTGTAAGCTCTCAGGCTCTTTCATCTTTTGACAAAAAACGCTTCGTTATGATTATAAAAGATATTACGACAGAACGTGAGATTGAGACACTTAAAGAAGATTTTGTCGCGACATTAACTCACGACCTGAAGGTTCCGATTGTTGCCGCATCAAATATGATAGATTTGTTTTTGGCAAACAAATTCGGAGACATATCAGAAAAACAAAAGTTTGCCCTTGATAATATGAAAGCCTCAAATAACAGCCTGTTGGAACTTGTCCAAATTTTGCTGGAAACGTACAAACTGCAGGAGCAAGGCATTCAGCTTGTAAAAGAGGATATTGACCTGAATCCCTTCACGGAAAAAATCGTTGAAGAAATGACCCCGCTTGCTCAGAACGTTAAGTTAGAAATAAACTTTACCCCGAGCAAAGACAAACCGCACATTATGGCTGATCCTACCCAAATGACAAGAGTTGTAAAAAATCTTATTTCAAACGCACTTGACCACAGCAACTCTCAAAAACCGATAGATGTTGAAATCGGCAAGGCACAAAAATATGTAACCATTTCCGTTATAGATTACGGTCAGGGAATAAATAAAGACGAATTGAAAATGATCTTCAACAAATACTATTCCGCAGCCAAAAAACTCAGAAAAGTCGGAACAGGTCTGGGATTGTACCTTTCACAGCAAATTGTTGAAGCTCATGGCGGAGAAATCACCGCAACAAGCGAAGAAAATGTCCGTACAGAATTTTGTGTAAAATTACCTATTCAATAAATTTCAGGTAAATTTCGGCTTCTGCATTGCGTATAACGGTTTTGGGGATATACAAAACTTCGTTTCTTTTTGCAATAAGTTCAATATTTGGGGATGCGGAAACTATAACTATCTTTGTATTTTTATAATATTTATCGTAAGTTTTTATTTGCTTTACCAGCCACTCGCCTGCAAGATACGGCAAAAAATCACTTTCCATCTGCAAATCCGTAAATATTACATCGTACGGATTATCAATAGCCGTTTCGATTTTTGAAAGAGCTTCTTTTGCACTGAAAGCCTCATCAATTTCTATATCAGGCATATTAAGATATTCAATATTATTCCTGTGAAATCTGACCCAGCCGGGCGTATCGTCCACCAATAAAATCCTTTTCATAATAATTATTATACTTCAAATTAAACGAATGGCGATAGAAATAATTTGCCGCCCTTTTAATAAATACCATTAGGGAGGAATATTATGAAACGCAAAATCATTTTATTATTTATTCTTTTAACAACCGTTGCATCCGTGCAGGCAGAAACAACAAAAGACGGTATGGCGTTTTTTGACAAATTTACAAATTATTCAAATTCATATAATGAAGCTCTTTTGGGGATGTACTCCCCTGATGTAAAAATTATCCGTGAAATTGTAAAACCTTCAGGTGAAACCGAACAAGTCATAATTCCGTCGCAAAGATTTTTTAAAGAATTGAAACTTGGACAAAAAACTGCTAGAATTAAAAAATATAAAAACAGATATAAAAATATCATCGTAAAAGAAATTCCAAACGGCTTGCAGGTCAGTGCGGAAAGGCAACCTTCCAACGAAACCTACTGGCTCAAAATGTATCAGGTACTGCAAAACACAAACGATGGTTTGAAAATAACAGAAGAAATGATGCAGACAAAAGTTCAGGCATTTCTCAAACACAAAAATAAAGGCGGATAAATGGATAAATTCAGATTTTTAACAGCAGGCGAAAGTCACGGCAAATGCTTAACTGCAATAATAGAAGGAGTGCCTTCAGGCGTAAATATTGATGTTGATTTTATCAATAATGAACTTTCCCGTCGCCAGCAGGGATACGGCAGAGGGGAAAGAATGCAGATTGAAAACGATACGGTTGAAATCACATCAGGTGTTCGTTTTGGCAAAACTCTGGGCTCGCCGATTACACTTGTTGTAAAAAACAGAGATTTTGAAAGCTGGCAAAAAATTATGAGTGTTGCCCCCGAAGATATAACGGATGACAGAGCTTTTTCAACCTATCGCCCGGGACACGCCGATTATGCCGGAAGTGTAAAATACAATCAAAGCGATTTGAGAAACGTTCTGGAACGCTCCAGTGCCAGAAAAACTGCCATTGAAGTGGCAGTCGGTGCCGTCGCAAAATTATTACTCAAAGAACTTGGAATAACCGGAACATCAAAAGTCACCCAAATCGGCTCTGCCTGCTGCCCGGATGACTTTAAAAACGAAGTGGATATTATGAGGGAAAAAGGAGACACTTTAGGCGGAAAGTTTGTCGTTTTATATCAAAATCTGCCTGTCGGCTTAGGCTCTTATGTTCACTGGGACAGAGGTATTGACGGCAGACTGGCGCAGGCAGTTATGAGTATTCCGGCAGTGAAAGTTGTTGAAATAGGCACAAATCCGCTTGGGTATCAGGGAAGCAAATATCACGATGAATTAGTAATAAATAACGGTGAAATATCGCACAGAACAAATAATGCAGGCGGTATTGAAGGCGGAATGACCAACGGCGAAGATTTGGTAATTTCAGGAGTTATGAAGCCTATTCCGACAATGAAAACTCCTCTGAAAACAGTTGATGCCAATACAAAAGAAGAAACAGAAGCTCATTTTGAACGCTCGGATGTCTGTGCCGTAGAGGCCTGTTCTGTTGTAGCAGAAGCTCGTGTAGCATGGATTTTGGCTGATGAAATTTTACTGAAATACGGCGGCGATTCACTTGATGAATTAAAGAAAAATTTCAATAAATAAATTTTAATTATCGCAAATTTAAAAATTTTTCTTTTTTCTATATAATTAGAAAAAAGGAGTTTATTATGCCGATAGATTTTAATTCTCATATTACCTTCAACAACATCAAACCTGCACCGCAGACACAAAGAGTTGCACCGCAATACCAACCGACAATGCAGGGAAAAGATACCTTCACCAAAAGTGTCGAAGTAAAAAATGACGTAATTGACACCAATTATGAAGGGATGAAGATTGAACAAAAATCTTTCGGGACAATCAAAAAAACAGGCAAAGAAGCAACTTTATACACAATTACAAACAAAAACGGCGCCAGCGTTGATCTTTCAACCTTTGGAGCAACAATAACTTCCATAAAAGTTCCCGATAAAAACGGAAATTTGAAAGATGTAACTCAGGGCTATGACAACGTAACCCCATACGAAGAATCTCCGGTCGGTCATGCCGGCGGAACGATAGGCCCCTGCGCAAACAAAATCAGCGATGGCAAATTTAATATCGGAAGAAAAGAATATCAGCTTGAATGCAACAAAGACGGAGGCAAAACCCACTCTCACGGGGGAACAAACGGATTTGATGTACAAAACTGGCAGGCACATATTTTAAAAGACGGAATAGAATTTACCTATGACAAAAAAGATATGGAAAGCGGGTACCCCGGAAATGTCCATGCAAGCGTAATTTACAAGTTTGATAATGACAACAATCTGCACATAATTTACAAGGCAAAATCTGATTCAGATACCCTTATAAATATGACAAATCACACATATTTCAATCTTGACGGAGCCGAAAATACGGCAGAAAATTCTGTTTTGGACCACATAGTCACTCTGCCGAACTCATCTTCATATACAAAAAACAGTGAGATTGCCGTTCCAACAGGCGAGATTGTAAAGGTTGAAGGCACTCCGTTTGATTTCAGAGCACCTAAAAAAATCGGCGATGATATAAATTCAGACCACGAACAAGTTAAAATCGGTTCCGGCTTTGACCAAAATTACTGCATAGATAACTATGACGGCAAATCAATGGTTGAGGTTGCAGATGTAATCTCCGAGAAAACCGGAATAAATCTGAAAGTTTCAACAAACCTTCCGGGATTTCAGTTCTATACGGCAAACCACTTGGGTAAATCTGCTCAGCCGGCCGGAAAAGACGGCTCAAGATACGAAAAACGTTCAGCCTTCTGTGTTGAACCGCAATTTTATCCAAACGCAATAAATACCAAAAACTTTAAAGAAAAAGGTATCTTGAAAAAAGGTGAAGAATATAACCGGGAAATCGTTTACTCATTCTCCGTTAAAAATTAGAGAAAAAATCATCATCTTTTTCAAATTGTCTTAGCGCACGCTGAACTTCCCTTTCTGCATCAGCAAGAAGTTCTGCCTGCGATTTTTTAGGATTTTGAATTTCTATAACTTTGGCCTGAACACCCTTTTCAACAGAGAGAATCTCTTCCATATATTTTGGCATATCAGCCGCCCACGGATTTTTATGCAAAAATTCCAAAGGAGTCAGAAAATCCATTTCGCCATATTTGTCTAATCTTGGACTGCCGTTAATCGAGTTAATAATCATCATACGGGAAGGATCAATATTCATAACATTTGTCGTTCCGTCAGATTTTGTAACTCTTATGGCAATGTAAGTGAAATCAAAAAATTTGTTTGACTTAACTCTTGATACAGCGACTTTTGAACCATCCTTGGCATTTATCATAAATCTGCCCTCAAAAATCCTGCCGTTACTGAGTCTTTCGTGTATCAGGTGCGGACTCCTTTTATAAGCAGGAGTTTCCAAAATGCTTTTTAGTGAATTAACCACTTTTTCAAAATTCATATCTTTATATATATTATATTTGTCTGTTTTTGCCTGTTTTACGATTTGTTTCTCTGCAACCGGTTTTTGCTCAACTTTATTGGCAGGAACTGTTGGTTTGTCCGAGAAATTTTTTGGTGCCACAAGCTTTGCCTGAGCAACTTTGGCAGGCTGCGTCTGCACTTTTATTTCAGGTTTGTTTTCTGTATTAGCGGTATTTTCAACAACTTTGCGGGGGCGTCCTCTTTTTCCTTTTGGCTTGGGAGCTTCAAGACCGGCTTTTATTCTTGCTTCTTTTGCCGCTTTGAATCTTTCCATGCGAGCTTTTGCCAATATTTTTTTTCTTTCCTGAACTTCTTTTTGGTGCAGCTCTATTTGCTCCGGTGTTTTCCCTCGTCTTACAAGAATATAGTGTTCAAACTCATCAATCTTTTTATCCAGAAATTTTAAAATCCCCTCAATTCCGTTTTCTTCAAGATCTTTTGGCGTCAAATAATCCAAATTATGCGGGCGCAGGTCTAAAGTTTTATCACTTCCGATAACAACAGGTGACGCAATTTTACCGTCTGTAAAGAATAAGAAAGCTTTTCTTTCTCCTGTTTTATCGGTTTTTACAATATAAAATTTTGTATCTGCCCATTTTATAACCGTCGGGCACATCGTAATGTTTGACCCGTCCTCTGCTCTGAAGGTCCAACCCTTTGCTTTTTTGGAATATTGCCCGAAAAATTCTTCTTTTAAGTGCGCTGCTTGAGATTGATTTTTATATAAAAGGTTATTTACTTTTTGAAATTTTTCTACAAGATTTTCGGCTTCCTGCTTATATCCGTCAAAAGACGCCGCATCCTCCATCCTTTTAAGTACTTCTTTTGCGCTCAACGGCTCTTTTGAATGCTCAATTTTTTTACGAATTGTTGTAAAATTCTGTGCATAACGCCTTAACAAAGACATATCCTGTTCAATTTTATTTAAACCTTTTAATTTATTCTTCGGGATTTTGTTTATACATGCATCTGCATCCGAAACATAATAGTCGCCATTATTATTAACTTTAAAATGTAATTTGCTGTTTTCTTTGGGGTTAATTACGCTGAAGGTAAGAAGCTCCTGACTGTTTTTTGCATTGTATGTTTTTTGAAGTTGTAAACCTTTACCGCCCTGAACATGAAAAGTAAATCCACGTAATTTTTTTGTTGAAAAAATATCGGGATACAGATTTTTAAACACAGCCTGATAAGCATCATTCAGCTTAATATATGCCAAAGATGCTATATCAAAATCTCGGCGAATGTTTTGCATGACATCAAGTTCTTCTTTAGCTAGCGTACCGACTTTTTTCCAGTTTATACTTGATCCCGTAAAATATAGTTGTAATTTATTATATGAATTATTTGCGCTATTTATATTTGGAATTTGCATAGCATAAATAAAAACTGTAAAAAAAATTTTTGTTAGCTTCTTATGTAAATATCTGTCAAAATTTCACATCTTGCCAATAAATAAACACTAAAGTATAATACATACAAAAAGGAGTGATAAATATGTTAAAGAAAATATTTATAAGTATTATGACAGCATTTGTTATTATGCTGGGCATTGCAAACACCTCTCAATCAAGAGAAATTACTCAGGTGCCGCACTGGCAAAAGAAAGTAATAAACGTATATATTCCGAAAGATGGCGACAAAAAAACCACTTCAATGATAAAATCTGCCTTCGCAAAATGGCAGAGTGTAAGTGCAGGTCATATTAGTTTCACATACGTTGAAAAAGCTCCCGGCGATATT
>JAFYDY010000016.1 GCA_017544545.1 bacterium | reverse complement strand
TTCTTGGCTCATCAAGCTGCAAAAACTTTTCGGTATCGATAAAATCTGTAAACAAAATTGCATAGCACACATGATCAACTTTTATACAATGATACGGAATCGGCGGATCATTGTCCGGTCCAAAAATATCTTCGGCGACCACACAACTTCCTTTTTTACGCATGACGATTAAATCGACGTGCCCCCGATATTCACCGTTTTCTTTTTTAAGAGGAAAAAAATCCGCCCGCGAAACACTCCCCGAAAGAAGAATCGTTTCAATCTCAGACTTATCAATTGAATTAATAAGTGCAAAAGTTTTATTTTTCATTTCCTGAATAAACTCTTTCTGCTGTTCGATTATTGCTTCTTTGGTTTTCATTTTTCCTCCAATGCTTCAAATAACGACTAACACATTAAATATTATAGGGGGCAATATAGCATTTGTAAATTGCTGGACCATATATAAAAAACTTGACACGCTAATTGTACAATAGTACAATTAGTATATGAATGAATTAGTTATTGATGCTTCATGTATCTTGGAGTTTCTTTTGAATCAAAATGACAAAGACTCTGTCGTAAAAACTGTTGGCGCAGCACGACTTGTTGCACCAAGCTGTTTACCATTTGAAATTGGAAATGCACTAAGTAAACTTATTAAACGCAAATTGATTTCCATTTATGATGGAGTTTCTGTATATCACGAGTTTGCAAGGATTCCAATGAGACTTATGGAGCCGGATATTCCAAATGCAATTGTAATTGCAGGAGAAACAGAATCTTATGCCTACGATTCATATTATATTTCTCTTGCAAAACAGCTTTCGTTACCATTGTATACAATGGATGGAACAATGAAAACAAATGCAATTTCAAGAGGTGTCGCATGCTTGTAGTAACTTATTCTGAAGCAAGACAAAATTTCTCTTCAATTCTTGATAAGTCTAAAAACGATGGAGCCGTTCTTGTTAAACGCGCCGATGGCTCTGTTTTTCGCATTTCCCCAGAAGTTCCAGACTCATCTCCTTTCGCAGGAATAAAAACTCTTTTTGATCTTAAACACGATGATATTATGCAGTCTCTTAAAGAAACCAGAGAAGAAAACTAAGATTGAAATAAATAACTTTACTCTCTATTCAAACTAAAGTGATAAACCTTCACCGCCCTATCCATCTCTTCGTAATCAATTTTAAACCCACATTTTTTTGTATAAAAGTTGATATTCTTTTTCTTGTCTGCCGGCGTAACTAATTCGATTCTACCCCAGTCCTTATACTGTTCTTTCATAAACTCAAGCAGTTGAAAACCAATTCCCTGCCGCTGATATTCGGGGATAACACAAAGCGCGCTCAAATAATAAAGACCATCATCTTTCTTCAAAACAGATATAGCTCCAACCGGATCAGCACCAACATACGCGATATATTTTGAAGTCTCATTAATTGATTTAATCATATCGCTGACCGACCGCCCGTATCCCGGACATTCACCATATTTCACATAATCCTCGTAAAACGCCTTGTTGTAAATATCAACGAGAACCTGTGCATCTTCGGCTGTTGCTCTTCTTATCTGTAAGTCCAACCTTACAACTCCGTATACTTCTTGTTGTTACCGCGGGCTTTATCTGCCGGATATTTTTTCTCGTTCATGTCCATCTTCA